>JBEKSX010000018.1:0-36665 GCA_049516635.1 Ignavibacteria bacterium
GGCGGAGCGATAAGCGGAACGAACGTGATACTTACCTGGCCGGTGGCATGTGCGGGCTACACCCTGCAGTCGCGGACGAACCTGGTTTTGGGCGACTGGGTGAACGTCACCTCGGTTGCGCCGCAGATTATTGGCAACCAATGGCAGGTGGCGTTGCCTCTGTCAGGCAATGGCGACTCGGTCTTTTACCGATTGTCGAAGTGACGCTCTAATTAAGAAAGCAACACAAAATAAGAAGAGAAAATCATGAAATCAAATGCAAGCGTTGCAAATGCTGCTACTGCACCTTTCACCATTCTTGTAAAATATTTCATATTTAAAAGTTCGATCGAATCAGCCGGATTGTTCACGTAAGGATTCACGGGATTTTCGAACGGCCATACAGCCTTGTAACCCGTCTGCCAGAATGAATAATGATCACTCGCACCTGCAGCGGGATTTAAGCTGATCGTCGGATTCATATCAAGAACATATATTCTGTCAGTAGAATACATAATATTTGCCAGGCTCAGTGAATTTGCATCAGTATAAATAACAATATTCCTCTGGTTATTCGGGTCGTAGCCGAGCATATCAATATTGATGACCCCTTTGATTGAATCACCATGCATGAACGCAGTATCAGCATAAGCATGGCTGCCGTAAAGACCCCTTTCCTCTTCATCCCATCCTACGAAGAGCAAAGTATATTTGCTTTGATAATTCATTAATTGCTTAGCTGCTTCAAGGACGCCCGCAACACCGGTTGCATTATCATCTGCACCCGGGGCAAAAACTTGGAATGGATAAGAATCATAGTGAGCACAAATAATATATTTCTGATTAGGATACTTTGTACCTGTTTTCTTTCCGATTACATCTTTGCCGGTCGAACTGAACTGAAATGTGGATGTATCCAAACCGTAACTTAGAAATCTTTCCAGAATATACTGCGCAGCCAATTCGTTTTCCGGCTGGTTATAAGCACGGGTCAGCAGAGTATATGTATTTCCGCCGATAATACACGTGGTATCCCCGCTGAGTTCCCTTACAACTTGCCTTAAAGGCGCTGTATTGATCCTGGTAACAATAGAATCTATAACTAAATTGTAAGATGTTTGAGCAAACGAAACGAATTGAAGAGAAAAGATGAGGGTAAAAAACGTAAAAAGTTTTAAAACGATCTTCTTTGTTTTCATGATATTTATTGTTTTAAAAGCTTTTTAAAAACTTAAGCTATAAATCATTTAATCAGCATTTTTCTGTAAGAGAAATTTCATAATTCTAAACCATTTGCTTAAGATGTAATTTTTGGAAAGATTTGGAGATATAATCAAGTTATCTTCCCCTATTCTATTATAATACATATTTTCGTTTTAGTATATTCAAAAAAACGGTTTTTTCCTCACCGACATAATTGCTTAATAACATTTTCAATTGATACTCATTGAAATTAACTCTAATTTTGATAAATAAGGTGTTTATAGTGCGTAAATACATATATTTCCTTTCAATCTTAACAATATTCTTTTTTTCATCCTGCGGTAAAAAAACAACTGAAAACCAGTCCCAAAATAAACTGATGGTAGGGTTGGTTTTCGATGTCGGAGGAAGGGGCGATAAGTCTTTTAATGATGCTGCTTACCACGGACTGGAAAAAGCGAAGCAGGAACTGGGTATTGATTTCGAATATATCGAACCCGGTCCCGGTGCAGACCGGGAAGCCGCGTTAAGGCAATTTGCCGTAAGACCCGATGTAGGGCTTGTATTAGGAATAGGCTTTATCTTCACAGATGAGATAACAAAGATGGCGCAGGAGTTCCCGGATAAAAAATTTGCCTGCGTGGATTATACGATAGATACTAATAGAACCATACCGTCAAATCTGCTTGCTCTGGATTACAAAGAAGGGGAAGGTTCCTTTCTTGTGGGGGCATTAGCAGCACTGGTCACAAAAACCAACATTATCGGTTTTGTAGGCGGGATGGATTCGCCTCAAATTAAGAAATTCGAGAAATCATACGAAGCCGGAGCAAAATACGTTAATCCGCAATGTAAAGTGCTGATCGGTTACGCGGGAGTAACAGGAGATGCTTTTAAAAACCCCGGAAAAGGTAAAGAATTGGCATTAGGACAATATTCGCAAGGAGCAGACATCATCTTCCATGCCTCGGGGGTAACCGGACTCGGAGTGTTTGAAGCGGCGAGGGAAACAAAGAAGCTTGCGATAGGGGTTGACTCAGACCAGTATGAGGAAGCACCCGGCTACATCCTGACTAGCATGGTGAAGGTAGTCGATCTTTCTGTCTTCGATTGCATAAGATCCGTAAAGGAAGGGACTTTCAAAGGAGGAAGGACAGAAATGTACGGGCTAAAATCAAAAGGTGTGGATTATATTTATAATGATAAAAATAAGAGCCTGATCCCCGATGAAGTTCACAAAAAAGTAGAAGATATAAGGCAGGATATCATTTCAGGAAAGATAATTGTGCCTATCAAATAAATTCAACACATTCCTAATTAATACATAGTCCGATGTTTGCAGTAGAAATGCAAAACATCACCAAATCCTTTGGTGAAAATGTAATAGCAAATAGATCGGTTAACCTCAGAGTCCTACCCGGTGAGATACACGCACTGGTTGGTGAGAACGGTGCGGGAAAGTCAACCCTCATGAAAATATTGTATGGAATGTATCAGGCAGACTCAGGCATAATCAGGATTAACGGCAAACAGGAAAATATTCATTCCCCTGCAAAAGCGATCCGGCTGCATATAGGTATGGTTCACCAGAATTTCATGCTCGTGAATCCGCTCACGGTCCTTGAAAATATAATCATTGGAAATGAGAAAACAAATCCTTTCGGACGTGTCGATCTCTCATATTCTCAAAACCATGTAGAAAATATCATGAAATCATACAATATCGGTATCGATACAGGTTTAAAGATATCCGACCTTTCAGTCGGTCAGCAGCAGAGAGTGGAAATTTTAAAGATACTGTACCGTGAAGCAAATATTCTTATTCTCGACGAACCCACTTCCGTGCTCACTCCGCAGGAAATAGACGATTTGTTCAATACACTCAGTGACTTGAAGAAAAAGGGGAAAACGGTCATTCTCATTACACACAAACTCAACGAGGTAATGGACATCAGTGATAATATCACAGTGATGAGACACGGGATGGTTGCCGGCGAACTCGTAACATCCATTACAAATACAGAAGAGATCGCGGGGCTTATGGTGGATTCCACAAAAGAAGAAAAATATGAAGAACATACACAATCCAGTGGAAAACCAATTCTGGATGTAAACGATCTAACCGTCCATAACAACAGGCGTCTGGAAGCAGTTAAGGGTGTTTCTTTCTCAGTTCATGCAGGAGAAATATTTGGAATCGCAGGTGTCGAAGGAAACGGGCAAAACGAGCTTGTCGAAGCGATCACAGCGCTCAGGGCTCCTTTGAAGGGCACGATCCTGGTCAATGGAAAAGAAATGGACCGTAAGCAGGCAATAGCTTATATCCCCGCTGACCGTAAAAAGAACGGAATGGTGATGGATTTTACTGTTTCAGAAAATATGATACTCGGAAGAGAATACGAAGATGTATTTTCGACCCTGTTCAGATTGAAGGAAAAGGAGATAGATGTATACACCGTGCAGATGGCAAAAAAATTTGATATACGGATAAGCAGCATAAAGCAAAAGATAAAGGAGCTCTCAGGTGGAAACCAGCAAAAAATGATCGCTGCCAGGGAGCTTTCAAAAAATACGGAACTGATAGTAGCGAATCACCCCACACGCGGGCTCGATATAAAAGCATCAGCATTCGTGCATAATGCTATTTTACAGGAACGCAGTAAAGGGAAAGCCGTACTGCTTGTTTCATCCGACCTGGGTGAATTATTAAAACTATCGGACAGGATAGCCGTGATGTTCAGTGGCAAAATCACAGCTATCATGGAAGCCAAAAACACAAATGAACGCGAACTGGGTTTGTATATGACAGGCATAAAAGGTTATCCTGATAAATAACATCTTAATAATTCTTTGAAAAATTTTAATAAATACTTAATTAATATATTAGGACCAATTACCGCTATCATCGCATCGCTTATAGCGGGGGCTGTATTCATCCTGGCTATCGGGAAAAACCCGATTGAAGTATATAATATACTTATTGCACAAACACTTGGCAATTCTTACGGGATAGGTCAGGTACTGTTTAAGACCACCCCGCTTATATTTACGGGCTTGGCGGTAGCCTTCGCATTCAAAGCCGGGTTATTTAATATCGGTGCCGAAGGACAATTGAACATCGGTGCTTTTGCCACTGCTTGGGTTGGGTTTACACTAACTGCACTTCCGTCATATTTATTGATACCGCTGTGCTTAATTTCCGGAGTTCTGGGAGGAGGTTTATGGGGAGGTATTGCCGGTTATCTGAAAGCAAAATTCGGCTCGCATGAAGTGATCAATACCATCATGCTGAATTTTATAGCTGCAGCTCTGGTTAGTTATTTAGTAAATGAAGTTTACAATGTCCCTGCAACCATTCATTCGCCTGAGATATCAACCGCAGCGCAAATTACAAGGCTGGATTCAATGACCGATCTTTTTAAAGGCTCTCCATTTAACCTGAGTTTCCTGATAGCAATATTATGCTGCGGCATCATGTATTATGTGATATGGAGAACCCCGTTCGGCTATGATATCAGAACACTCGGTTCAAACCGTTCAGCGGCTGAATATGCAAAAATGAATATCGGTAAACTCGTAACTTATTCTATGACGATATCGGGAGCATTCGCCGGGTTGGTGGGATGTAATTTCGTTTTAGGTTACGAGCATTACTTCGAACTTGGTTTTTCGGAAGGAGCAGGATATATCGGCATAGCAGTTGCTCTTATAGCAAGGAATAACCCCTGGGCTGTGATATTGACAGCATTCTTTTTCGGTATTCTTGAATACGGCGGTTTAACAATTAATACAATAGTTCCCAAAGAACTGGTTGCTATTCTTCAGGCGATACTGATATTTTTCACTATTATCATTGCAAAAATATTTGAAAGAATAAAATTGAAACCGAAAGTAGCGTTTAATGCCTGATAATATTTTAACATACGCATTTTTTCTTCAAACACTGAGGATAACTATACCGTACCTATTGCCTTCACTTGGAGCTGTATATTCAGAAAAAGGCGGTGTAGTTAATATAGCACTGGAAGGTATATTGTTAATAGGTGCATTCTGCACAACAGCGGGAGTGTTTTATTCACAAAGCATATTAATAGGAATCCTGTGCGGGATCTCAGCCGGGCTATTGATAGCCCTGCTTCACGGTATAGCTTCAATAACATTCAAAGCAGACCAGATCGTAAGCGGTATTGCAATAAATCTGTTTGCTGCTGGTATAACAAGGTTTTTGTGTAAAATTATTTTCAACAGCTCCGCAAACTCTGCAAGGATCATCGGACTGGACACGGTCAATATTCCTATATTATCCTCGATCCCGGTTCTGAATAACCCTTTCATTACAATATGCATTATCTTTCTGCTTATATCTTATTACGCGATCTATAAAACAAAATTCGGACTGCGTTTGCGTACAGTTGGTGAAAACCCTCAAGCTGCGGATTCGCTTGGAGTTAATGTTAACAGAATAAGATATGCCGGGGTTCTGATAAGCGGTGCACTTGCATCTCTCGGCGGGGCATGGCTGGCTTTAGACCAGCACAGCTTTACCGACGGCATGTCGGCAGGCAGGGGCTATATAGCCCTTGCTGCAATGATAATAGGCAAATGGAATCCCTTAGGTGCAGCGGGTGCGTGTCTTGTTTTCGGATTGGCTGAGAGCTTGTCCATACAGTTCCAGAACACTGCGATTCCTACACAGTTTATCCAGATGCTGCCATATGTTATTACGATAATTGTTCTAGCAGGGTTTATAGGGAGGTCTATTCCACCGGCTGCTGACGGAATACCTTATGAGAAAAACGAAAATTAATAATCATCTATAGAACGAATTTATTATTGAATATAAATTTTATATATTAATTTTATAATCTTTAATATTAATAACAGCATTATGAAAACATTATTTAAACTAAATCTTTTATTCGTTTTTTTTATTACATCATCGGCTTATTGCCAATACGCATGGACTGACCTGATCTACCATTATCAGACGGGTTCGATCCCACCACCCCATTATTTTGAATATAATCTAAATATCAATTCAGGAGGAACTGCTACCCTTGTTTATTTCCCGGGTTATTTTCAGGATACATCGTGGGTATATAATTTTACCATCAAGGAAGATGATATAAAGTCACTTAACGATAGTATTATTTCGAGCAAAGCACTAAGTGAACCGATAAAAGAAATGCCCGAACATAAACATCCAATCGGCGGCTCCATGCAAAATGTGACTTTCATACTCCCCCAGGATCCGGGACTTGACCAAAAACCGCCAACTTTGGTTATTCCGTTTTTCCCCCAACCGCAATACAAGGATGCGCTGGATAATTTATATTCTTCTATAAAATCTCTTGTTCCCCAATCGATATGGGATGAGATAAGCGCTAAAAAAGAAGATTATATGAAGAACTACAAAAAATAAAATAAAACTTTTCAATTTAACTTTTATCAAAAGCAGTTTTTTTATATGAGTTCTACTTAACCAAAACCATTCGTTTTGTTTGTGTGTAACCGTTAGATTTCAAAGTATAATAATACACACCCGAAGCATGGTACGAACCATCCCAGGTTACATTATACTTTCCTGGATCGATCACACTGTTAACAAGTGTTTCAACTTTACGGCCTTGAATATCATAGATAGTTAATTCCACGAATGATTTACTCGGTACCTCAAATGTAATGTTTGTAGCCGGATTGAACGGATTCGGATAATTTTGATATAATGTGTACGTATTGGGTATTTCATTTCCCAGCCGTTTTATACCGCCCCCTTCAACAAAAAATACTTTCCTGAAAATAAGGGATGCTCTGGATTCAGGTGCATGATCTATAACAAAACTTCCCGGCTGCCTATCCTTTTGATAAACCATATAAATAGTATACCCTCCCGTTGGATATGCAGGTAATACTCTATCTATACTCACATATCTTTCATCGAATGAGTTGGGACCATCCATAGTTAACTGATATGGCAGTGACCAGATCATATCGGATGTTTTTGCATACTGCAGGAATATATGGCACTTATTAAATGAGTTCAGTGTATCATCCATAAACGGAATCGAATAAGAAACAAATATATATTGCCCATCATATGATAAAGATAAACATGGATGATCGAAATTTGATATAAATGCCTGTGCTGTCATATCATCGGGTATCTTATAGATCGGATTTATGGACGATGTATGGGTACCTGCAACTATTTTTGGTTCAGTATTATTTTTCCCGACCAGCAGGCGTCCGTTCCTGTATAAGCTGCTTGGACCAAGTGAATTAAATGCCCAGTAATAATTGCCTGATGCATCCATAATGATATCACATGAACCGATTCTGTTTGGTGCTATTGAATCACCCGATATGATATGCGGATTGAATAAAAGCGTGAAAAAACCCCATGTAAATCCGTAATCCGATGATTGTACGCAATAAATCCTTGAACGACCCCAGTTACCTCCGGTTTCCAAATAAGGATTTGCCAGAATTATCGCTTTTCCGTTTGGTCCGGTACAGCTTGATAGTGACATTCCTTGCAGTCCCGATAAACCTACTGGAGGTACCAGTTCTGTAGTTGTTATAACCAGATTGGTTATGGAATTAAAAACAGTAACAGCGATGCTATCCGTTACTGCCGATATACCAACGACCAGCATATTCCCATCGGAGAGGCGGCTCACCTGAGGCCAAATTGAAGGCACACTTACTCCGGCAAATGAACCGATCCCCGGACCAACGTCATAATTAAGATGACCCCCGCCGGAATAAATATTAGTAAAAACCCCGCTTCCGTCATTTTTTCCGCTAATTGACGGATAACCACTAGTACTACCTGGATATACTCCCAGATCACTCCATGTTATACCGTCATCAGCACTAAACGCTATTTTAGTTCTTCTAGAAGAGTTGTAATTTAGAGAATCGGATGATGTCATATAAACAGTGTACATTACTGTGGAACTGTGCCTATATACATGATTAAACCGTATCCCGTTCATTTGGTAGTCAAAGTACCCGCTGGCGCCAGACACCTGAATTTCAGGCCCAGGCCATAAAATAAGATCAGAAGGATAGTCCCTGCCGGCATATCGTGATTGAGATATTGGACATATATTAAACAGACTTATTAAGAGCAGAATAGCTGTTGTTTTATACATGATAGTTGTCCCCCTTTAAATAATGTAAAAACATTACTTATTAACTTAATATAGTTATTTTAATAATTGAAAATCAAGTCGTTTTTTATTTAATTAGAACTATTTGCTTTGCGAATCGCAGTTTGTTCAATGTTAATATATGGATTTCTTCAGTAATATTACCTGACACTAGTACACCCATATTTTAAATTTAATACTCAAGTATTTTATAGTATATTATTATACTGGTACAAAATTATTTATAACTATAGATACAGTCAAAGATTAATTAAGATAATTGTAAGATTAAAGTGTTAATAATTAATATATTTAGTTGCAAGTCAAATGTCATAACAAATGACAAATCTGTGTAATACAATTACTTGTGATGCTCTACACATATTTGAGAAAAAGACATAAATTATACTGTGTACGAAAAAGTATCTCAGGATTAATTACTGCATTTGTAGTGGTTATTGGACAATAATTATGAGGTACATTTAATAAATATCATTAAAATACTTGTGTTTTAATCATTAATTAACAAATATTTGGATTCAATATATAAGACAAACAAGGTAGTTTGTAATTTATCATGCAATTAATTACCCAGCATACTTATGAAGTTATTTGATATCATAAGATCTCTTTCAAACAATGAGTTCAAAAGATTGGGCGAATTTGTAACCTCACCATATTTCAATAAAAATAAGAATTTGATATCGCTCTATAAATATCTATATACAACAAATTTCACTAATAATAACCACAGCATCAGCAAAAGAGACGTTTATGATTATGTATTTCCTTCAGAAAAATATAACGATACGAAAATAAGATTATTATTTTCTAATTTTACAAAGCTTTTAGAAAAGTATGTATCATTGATCCAGAACGAAAAAGATATCTTCAATCGAAAGATACAGCTACTGGACTATTACAGAGAGCGAAGTGTTAATAAACCGTATTTATCTCTACTTCAAGAATTGAAAGATACAAAAGGAGATGTTTTTACAAGGAACAATACATACTATTATAACCGGATAATACTGGAACGGGAGATCCTTGAAAGCAAGATCTTTGACATTGTTTTGAACCTAGATAACAGCTATAAAGCTATTTCTACGAATCATGATCTTTATTTTATCGTTTCTAAGCTTCAAATAGCCATATTCATGTATAACCATAGCTTGTTTTTAAATGAAGACCTCAAGTTCGATATCTGGGCGCTGGATGCAATAATTAAATACATTAGTGAGAACAAAAAAGAAATTAGAAAGGACCATCCGCTGATCTATATGGATTACCTCTGCCTTATGATGCTGACAAGACCCGATGAAGAAATTTATTACTTTGAACTAAAAAAATACTTTGAAAAAAATAGTAATAAGCTGAGATTGATAGAGTATTATCATATTGCAAATGAAGTGAAAAACTATTGTATCCGCAAAATCAATTACAGCCCACGCTTTAACAATGAGACCAGCAAAATCAGTAAAGCCCTGGAAATGAGAGGTGCTTATAATGATTCGATAAATCATATTGACTTTTTTAATATTATTCAGCACGGTTTGAATATGAAAGACATGGCCTGGGTGGAATATTTTTTCGCAAAGTATAAGAGTAAACTTGAACCAAAGTATAGACCCGATATAGAAAATATCTCAGAAGCTTATATTTATTTTTATAAAAAAGAGTATGAGAAAGCGCTTCAAAGACTCCAGAAGGTAAGCTACCAAAATATCCATTTATATCTTATGACGAAGGTGCTCACAATCAGAAGTTATTACGAACTTAAAGAAAATGAATCCTGTTTGTATACGATAGATGCAATGAAACATTTTATTAAGAGGCACGAGGATAAAATCGGTTACTATCATATTCATTTTACGAAATTCCTATTGTTTGTAAAAAAACTCATTAACCTGAATAGATCCAGTAAGACGGACGTCGATATATTAAAGAAGGAAATCCTTACTGAAAAAGACATTGCAAGTAAAGATTGGCTGCTGCTCAAGGCTTCCGGGTCAAATCGACGAAGATAAACACGTTCTTGTTTAAGTTTTATAAACGCTTAGAGCTCTACTTTCAACTTCAAACATACAAATTCGCCTAATTATTCATCATTTTCTTAATTTCTTGATTTTTCTACACTAAACTATTACTACTTTACAGTAGCTGAAAATACTAAATTTATAAAAAATACCGTCTTTAGGGTATAGCGATGATTAACTATAACTACTAAATTTGCTACTGTAAATCATTAATAATACTGAGTAATTTAAGAAAGGATGTATAATATGAAAATTGTTAATCTTATAGTTTCAGCCTTACAGGTATCTGTTGTGGTTTTATACATCCTTTTTTATAATGTTCAGTATTTTTGGTCACTTTACGGCACCGTTCAGAATATCATAAGCATGGTTGTAAAGTGAAGATAATTCACCTTTGACGTTTGTTCATGATTGATCCAATCTCTAGTTAAGGCACTCGTAATGAGTGCTTTTTTTATTACCCGTCCTGTCACACCTGATTCCATTTTATGACTTGAATATACTTTTATTGAACTAAATATTTATCAAAATGCTGTTTAAAAATATTTGAAGCTATTAAAAAATAATTCGTTCGGGCTCTTGCTTATATTGCTGTGCTTTATTTGTTCATCCCGCCAGACTTTATCCCAGCAAACAGTACAAAAACAAATTAAAATTTCAAAGCTTAATTTTACAGGCAACGAATACTTCAGCTCGGACCAGATACAGAACATGCTCGTCCTGAAACCAGAAGCCGAATTTACAAGGGATCAATTTGATCTTGACCTAAAAAATATAATAGTTAATTACAGGCGGGAAGGGTTTTTAGAATGCAAGATCTCCGATGTGAATGAAGAATATAATTTCGATTCAAGTTATATAACACTTACGATCAAGATAAACGAAGGGCCCCGTGTTTTTATCGGCGAGATCCTGTTCGAAGGAAATAAATATTATACATCTGCTGTACTTCTAAACATGATGTATACTAAAACAGGTAAAAGGCTGGATGCAGGTACATTGAACCAGGATATCGAACAGATCCTCAATAAATACGAACAGAACGGATTTGCATTTGCAACCATTACTGTGAAAGATATCTCCTCATATACCGATAAGGGAACGGAAAAAATAAGAATAAAAATAAAAGTGGATGAAAATGAAAAGATTAAGATAGATAAAATTGTGATCAACGGGAACACATTCACAAATGAAGATGTGATCCTCCGGGAAATACGCCTGGACAGCAAAAGCATCGTAACGCGTGAGAACATGCTGGATATAAAATCGAGATTGGAAAACCTGGGCTATTTTGAGAGTGTGGAACAACCGAAGATAATGAAATACAAAAATTCCACAGTCCTATTTATACAATTAAAGGAGGGCAACACTAATACCTTTGACGGTATTATCGGTTATAATCCGCCGGTAACGAACGAGGCTAAAGGGTACTTTACAGGACTTATTAACTTATCCCTGAGAAATCTTTTCGGAACGGGACGAAGGATCGATGCAAGATGGCAGAAAGAGATACAATCGACTCAGGAGCTTGAGTTGAAATACCAGGAGCCGTGGTTCCTTGGTTACCCGTTAAATTTGAACCTCGCTTTTCTGCAGAGGATACAGGATTCAACTTATACGAAAAGATTCCTCGGTTTCCAGGCTGATGCCCTTATATCAAAGCATATCACTGCTTCGGTTACTATCGGATTGGAACGCGTCATACCATCCATAAGCAGTGGAGGTGTATCGTATTATCCGGTGTTCGACAGCAGGACATTATCTGCTGGTGTAGAATTAAAATTTGATAACAGGGATTACATTTATAATCCTTCAAAAGGAATATTATACAGGGTCTCTTATAGTATCGGGCAGAAAAAAATATACAACTTTTCTTTTTTCAACTATCTTAATATACCTCCTGATTTTACAGTACAGCGGGGAAGCATGGACCTTGATTTTTATTATTCATTTTTTAACCGCCAGAGCTCATTGATCAGCCTTCACGGCGCAAATGTTACGTCACCCAAGCTGGAAGATGCTGATTATTTTCGAATTGGCGGAAACTCTAGCGTCAGAGGATACAGAGAGGAGCAATTTCTTGCTTCGCTTGCGGCATGGGCAAATCTCGAGCTGAGGTATTCATTAACAAGGAAAAGTTTCGCTTCCATTTTCTATGACCTTGGCTATTATAGTAAACCCTCTAACGACCTTGCCGGAACACCCGGTCAGAAAGCCTTCATCTACGGCTACGGGCTTGGTGTCAGGGTAGAGACCGGATTGGGTATATTCGGAGTGTCTTACGCACTTGCCAAAGGCAGCGGAATTCTGGACGGGATAATCCATTTCGGTCTGATAAATGATTTCTAATTGAAGATTTTGGGGTATTAGTAGAAGATTATTTTATACTCAAATCCTTTTTCTTTCACAAAATTTGCACCTATAACACACTCACCGCATCTCTCCCGGGTACAATAAAAATTATAAAGCTGAACCGCACCCTGTTCCATAGCCGGTGAATTTATTTTTATTCCCCTGCCCTGCAGTACCTGATCAGAAATGACCCCGAGCACTGAATTTACAGGATGTATCCTTAAATTTTTGTAAAAATACAGCACATTATGAGTAAGAATATCATTCCTGAAAATAATAGAATAATAATAAACCAGAGGAATAATGACGTTTGTAATTATATCGTTTATCCGTTCTGCACCGATCAAACGAGATTCTCTCTTCTTCTTTTTCCCGAAATCATAGTGTGTTAACCAGTACTCATCTTCCCCCGGCGCGAATAATTCTTGCAATTGTTTCCTGCAAGTGTTTACCTGAAAGTTTTCATTTTGAAAGCTTAAAATTATATGCTTGAGCAACCCATCATTTATGAGCTTTAATATTATCTGCGCTCCGTATGCTACCCTGATAGTCGGAAAGTTCTGCGGTCTTAACCTGAAGAATTTCCATTTAGCTCTGTCGATCTGCCCTGCTCGTAGAACATCCTTTATTTCAGCCCAGATGTTTTTTATCCTGTTAGTATACTCATCTTTTACCCTCAAATCGAATAAGAACCCGCCGCATCCGTATAGTATTGATTGAATTGTGATAATGTCATTCTCTCTCGAATCCACAATAAACTTACTGATTTTATTTAATGGCAGAATTTTTGCGAGTTTCAGCATTGGTTCTTTGTTCTTGGAATACCCCAGGGCTACGAAAACATATTCATAAAGGACCTGTTCCCACCCCTTACTTTTTCTGATAAACGAATCGAATGCTGTGCTCCTGCCAGTTTCTCTATGCAGTTCATGCAGTCTTTCCCTGATACGCAGGGTTCTTAATTTTAATCTCTCTATCGAAAGTACATCAAAAGTATGCCTTATCAGTTCATCCGTTATTGTATGATTAAATTCCTGGCAGGGAAGCTTGAATTTACCCGAAGGGTTATTAATGATCTCCTGCCAGATAGCATGGATGGATCGGTGTAGGAATTTTGATAATATAACAGTGGGCAGTTCACGTTTTATTCTCAGCTTCGGTTTTACCCTTTTACCGGAGTCCCATAATATAACCTGCAATATTACGGTATTATAATTCCTGTCTTTAGGATGATTGTGGTCTGCCCAGCTTTGAAAGTCCTTGTGCACTTCCACATCACCCGTGAATATCTTTTCACCTATCCTTATCCTTGCACCTTTATAATCCGGACCCGAATCAAAATTCCTTGTCCCGTAGTTAAGGATTTCCACTTTTTCATTTTCAGTTGTAAGCAGATCGGAGTAATACTTATCCCTTGCTTCCCAGATCCTGCAAATAAAATTTTCGTTTATGTTTAATTTTTTTTGCAACTGCCCCCGGATAAAATTATAAGAAGTGGTTACTAACCTTTCATAGCAGCTCTATTGATATCGTCCCTGGCATTAATCGCATTTTCCCTGATGGTCTTCGTGAACTCATCAGCATCCTTTGCTTTTGGCAATGAGTAAATTATCGAACGGCTCTGGTTAATGATGTATAGATTGTGTGATATAGACGAAACTGTTTTTCCGAGCGAATTCTTTTGTGCACCAATGCCCGGTATCAGAAGCGGGGTCTCAGGATATTTCGATGCAATATCTTTTAGCTCCCTGGTATGGTTTGCACCCACAACAAATCCTATTTTATGAGCATTCCAGGTGAGTGCTTTTTCAATGATGACTTCGTACAGATATTTCTTCCCGATCTTGAGAAACTGTATCTCCTTTGCCGAATAATTTGACGTTAATGCGAGGAGGAACACAAATTTATTTTTCCTTTTTATAAAAGGCCAAACCGAATCAGCTCCCATATAGGGCTGTACGGTTATCGAATCAAAACCGAGCTCATCAAAAAATGCCTGCGCATATAATTCTGTGGTATTTTCGATGTCACCCCGTTTTGCATCCGCAATCGTGATAACGTTCTCGGGAATCAATTTTAAAGACTCTTTTAAAGCTGTCCAGCCCGTTTCACCCATTTTCTCATAAAAGGCAATATTAAGCTTATAAGCACATACTAAATCAAGGGTTGATTCGATTATTAGTTTATTAAATTCAGAAACGGGATTTGAGAAGGATTGAAAAAATGGGGGAATTTTCTTTATATCGGAATCCAGACCAATGCATAGATGCGTATTCCGCTCCCTGAGAATTTGCTTTAGCTTCTTTGTAAAATGCACCTTGTGAATGTTAAATAAATGAGATTAAGTTTAAACATAATAAGTGTTAGGATAAAGAAAATAAATACAATTATGTGTATTCTTTTCTGTTCCTGTAAGCATTTAAGATCACGCCGACCATTACGACGTTGGAAAGCAGGGATGACACCCCGTAGCTCATAAAAGGCAGCGGAATACCTACCACGGGAGTAATACCTATGGTCATACCGACGTTGAAGAATACATGAACAAGAAATATGGAGCCAAACCCTACACAGCAGATGCTTAGAAATTTATTCTTGCACTGAAATGCAATATGGAACGCCTGCCAAATCAGGATCAGGAAGAGCAATACAACAATTATGGAACCGGCAAAACCGAATTCCTCTCCGACCATACAGAAGATAAAATCCGTCCATTGTTCCGGTATATATTTTAACTGTGTCTGTGTCCCCTGAAGGAATCCCTTCCCCCACATACCACCTGAACCGATGGCTATCTTGGATTGTATGATGTTATAGCCCGACCCCAGCGCATCGGATTCTGGATTAAACAAAGCATCTATCCTCTTTTGCTGGTATGGCTGCATTTTATCATAAACAACATGCACTGATAGGCCTGATATTACTATAGCAGTTATCACCAGCGTATATACCATGATATTCTTTTTGAAAAACAACATAGATACAGCCACAGCTATGAAAGCCGCAATAAAATAATAAGTACCCAGAAAAGCACAAATAGCAGTTATAGCAGGTGCAATTATGACGAATAATATGAAATTCGACATCCCGGACCAGTACAGTACAGGTATCAATATTGCAATGAAAACAAAAGAAGTTCCAATATCGGGCTGAAGGATTATGAATATCACAGGGAATAATCCGATCATCAATGCAGTAATAAAATCTTTCGGATTTGTGATATCGGTTTCATTCTGTCTATTAGAAATATATTTTGAAAGGGCCAGTATCATAGTTACTTTAGCAAACTCCGAAGGCTGTACCCCGAACCCTCCTATACTGAACCAGCTCGTATGTCCTAATATTTTTCTTCCTATAACAAGTACAAGCATGAGCATGATCAAATTAATACCGTACAATATGTAAGCCGACATTGATAAATATTTTGGGGGTAAAAAAGTTATTGTCAGGATAAGGATTAATCCGGCAACGGAGGCAATCATCTGTTTTGTAAAATTTCCGCCGACCTGAGGATTTGAAAAAGTTGCGCTGTAGATAGCAAGCAGACCAATGGTCATAAGCCCGAGTGCTGAAATCAATACTGCGAAATTGAACCTGTCAAAAACCTTCATCTGCATCTAACAGTACTCCATATTAATCCGGGAGCTGGTTTGATTCATTAATTTCGGATTCATCGCTCTGGCCTGTGAGATATTTTATGATGAGTCTTTGCGCGATCGGGGCTGCTACAGCTGCGCCAAACCCGGCATTTTCGACGAGGACACAAATTGCGATCTTCGGATTTTCGTAAGGGGCAAATGCGATAAACCATGAATGGTCCCTTCCGTGGGGATTCTGGGCGGTTCCTGTTTTACCGGCGATATCTACCACCGGAGTCCTAATTGCATGCGCTGTTCCGCTCCCGTTTACCACAAGATACATCCCCTGCCTTACCAAATCAAAATTTTTCTGGTCAACCTCAAGCTCGCGTTTCTTAAAACTTACAGTTATCAATTCCCCGGTATTTGGATTCTTAAAAAACTTTACGAGGTGAGGTTGATAATATGTGCCTGAATTAGCTAATGCCATGCAATATCCCGCCATCTGAAGCGGTGATACACCCAGTTCACCCTGTCCGATCCCGAGGCTGACAAGATAACCTTGAGTCCAGCCCTTGGGACCATATATTTTATCAAAATAATCGGCGGAAGGCAGTAATCCCTTTGTCTCTTCGGGAATATCAATCCCTGTTTTTTGGCCGAACCCGAACATCCTGCCGTATTTTGTCCAGTTATCAAATCCGATTTTCAGTGCGAGTTTGTAATAAAATACATTTGAAGATACTTCTATCGATCTTACAATTCCTATCGAACCGTATGCACCGTGATCCTTAAAGACCCTGTCCCCGAAAGTGAAACTCCCCTCGCACGGGATCGTGGAACCGGATTTCATGAACCCTTCCTGCAAGGAGGCTATTGCAGAAACCATTTTATAAGTCGAACCGGGAGGGTAGCGTGTCAATGTTGCCCTGTTAAACAAAGGCTTATCAGGATCCGTATTGAGCCTGTTCCATATGTCAGCCGGTAATTTGCCGCTGAAATCGTCGAGATCGAAATCGGGTTTACTTACAAGAGCAAGAACTTCTCCGTTATTGGGGTCTAACGCGACTACAGCGCCTTTCCTATTCCCTAACAAAGTTTCTGCATACTCCTGCAGATCGGCATCGACACCGAGTATCAGGTCATATCCGCTTACCGCTTTAATATCGTTTTTCCCGTCATTGAGGTTACCGACTTCCTTACCCTTAGAATCCTGCAATATGAATTGATACCCCTTTTCTCCCCTAAGGTACGATTCATATCCCGCTTCCAATCCTGTTACACCTATCACATCGCCCTGTTTGTAATAATCACTGTTCTGGTTCTTTAACTGTTCTTTAGTTATTTCATTCGTATAACCGAGCATGTGCGAAGCTCTAGATTTATTCGGATAAAGACGGATGGGCTCAACTTTATAATCCACTCCCTTCAAAATATCCCTGTTCTCTTCTATGAATGAAATGACCTTAAATTCAACATCACGCTCTATCCTTGTAGGCATGAACCTATTTGTACCTACAATATCATCAAGGAAAGACCTGAAATCCTCCGGAGTGATTTCCAGGACGTTTGAAAGCATTCCGATATTGGCAGTATCGAATTCTTTCTTTGTGATCGTTACGCTGTATGAAGGTTTATTATCAACTAACAGCTTATGGTTACGGTCAAAGATAAGTCCTCTTGCCGGAGTATTGACAATGGTTTTAACCGAATTTCTTTCCGATTCTTTTCCAAAACGCTCCGGGTTTATAATTTGCAGCTGTATCAGTCTCCCTGTGAGAACCAGCACTGCTATGAATGAACACAGGTAGTAAATATTTTTTCTTTTGCTGAGATCCAAAGAGTATTATCTAAACGATACTTTTTTCCTTGTAAATATTACCGGTAATACGCTGAATACGGCGGTATAAACCGATGTAGGTATTATATATCTAATTAGTATTTCTAGAAAGGATAAATTTGTTCCCTGAAAGTAGATCGTAAAATATATTAAGTTATTGATAAATGAACACAGCAGCACGATGAATATAAAAATATAGGTGTGTGTAAATCTTTCAATCTTATTTTCATTGTTAAAATATCCCGAAACGAATCCTCCGGCACATTTGGATAACGCTGAAAGACCTAAGAACGAGAAGCTGAACAGGTCAATTATCAATCCGAATAAAAATCCGCCCGAACTGCTTACAAGCTTTCCCTTGCGTATTCCTACATAGACAAGTCCTATCATGACTATGTCGGGGGTGATTTCATAATTCGTAACGGCTAACAACCAGATAAGAGTTTTTTGCAAAATAACAAGTATCAATAATATTACTGTATATCTAAGGTACTCTGTCATTTAATCTATCATTTACTCTGATACTTCTTTTCCAGGTTCTGGCGTTCCTCACTCGACAGGTATTTAATAATAAATACTTCCTCAAGCGTCTCAAAATTGACAAAGGTTTCAAGCTCTATCTTTTTAAATAAATTGTCCATGATCCCGACCGAAATAACATAGCCAACTGGGATTCCCGGAGGGAAATTATTGCTGTAGTCAGAAGTCATAATAACATCCCCGGCCATAACATCGGCGCTTTTTGACACGTTCTTAAAGGCCAGTTTGTTTTCCCCGTCCCATGATATGATACCGTCAACCCTGCTTCTCTGGTCTTTTGCGCTTACTTTCAGCTCTTTATTAAACAAGATCTGTGCGATGCTGTAAATTTGGCTCGTTGCAACGATCTTCCCCACAAGACCTTTATCCGTAATAATGGGCATCCCGACCTTAACACTGTCTCTTTCCCCTTCATCAAGTGTGATATTATTGCGTGTCTGTATCAGAGTCTTTCCCACTATCCTGGCAGCTAAAATATTGTAGTGTGTTTTTTCTTTAAATTCCAAAAGCTGAAGAAGCCTCATATTCTCAAGCTTTGCTTCTTTAAGCTGGCTTATTTCGGTTGAAAGTGTATTATTGGTCTCCCTCAGCAATTTATTTTCTTTTTCAAGCTGAAACACATTCGGTATCACCGAAAATCCGCTCTGAACAACTCCTATCACGCTCACCGCAAACGCACGAATGAACCGAACCTGCACGTTATCATTTTGGAATATAAGTATAAGGCTTATCATTGCAAGTATGGCGAACACGATATATTCTTTTAAGTCTTCGAAATACCGGAGAAGAGTTTTCATTGAGATGAAGCCCGATTAAATGATTTGGAATTTCAAGGTGTTGGATAAAATCTAAGCGTTAAAGAAGCTAATATTTCTTGCTCCTTATCAATACTTTGGAATACTTCTGCAGGTCTTCTAGAACTTTCCCGGCTCCCCTGACTACAGACGTTAACGGATCTTCGCATATATGAACGGCGAGGTTCGTTTCAAGGCGGATCCTCTCATCAAGACCCTTTAATAATGCTCCGCCTCCGCTCAGCATGATGCCGCGATCAAGGATATCTGAAGCCAGCTCCGGCTGTGTATTTTCAAGTGCTACTTTAATAGCCCTTATAACCTGATTAACAGGTTCACTGAGCGATTCCCTTATCTCGATGGAGCTTACTTCCGTAGCTTTGGGTAAGCCCGAAACCAGGTCTCTCCCTTTCACTTCAATTATTACTTCTTCCTTCAATGGCATTACAGAACCTACCTGGCACTTTATTTCTTCGGCTGTCCTTTCGCCTATCAGGATATTATAGTTCTTTCGGAAGTATTCTACGATCGCAATATTCAGCTCATCGCCGGCTATACGGATAGATTGCCCGTTAGCAATTCCCGAAAGCGAGATCACGGCTATCTCGGTTGTGCCTCCACCGATATCAATTATCATGTTCCCCACAGGAGAAGATACATCCAGTCCGATACCGATAGCAGCTGCCATAGGTTCTGCGAGAAGATATACTTCCTTTGCCCCCGCGTGTTCTGCAGAATCCCTGACGGCTCTCTTTTCCACTTCTGTTATCCCGCTGGGAACACATATCACTACCCTGCTGCTCGGGAAAATACTCGAATGAACCTTCTTGATAAATGCACGGAGCATACCTTCGGCTATCTCAAAATCTGCAATTACACCGTCTCCCATAGGCCGGATCGTTTTGATACCCTTATGAGTCTTCTCATGCATTTGCTTCGCTTCATGGCCTGTAGCAATAATCCTTTTCGTATTTTCATCAAATGCCACTATCGAAGGTTCATTGAGAATGACCCCTTTGCCTTTGATATATATCAAAGTGTTTGCAGTTCCCAGATCAATTGCGATATCTTCTGATAAAAAACCAAATAACGACATTATTAAAGCATGTATTTAAGATCCTGCAAAGAAACTCCTTACCCTTGAATGTTTAATTGCCGGAAAAAGTTATGAAAAAAACCAAATAATTCTTATAATATAACCGATAATTTATTATTTAACACCGTAAATCAGTGCCTGAAATGCCTGACACCCGTAAAAATCATAGCCATACCGAAGTCATTCGCTGCCTTAATTACCTCTTCATCACGCATAGAACCACCCGGCTGTATGACGCTTCGGGCACCCGCCTTCGCTGCTTCTTCCACGCCATCGGCGAAAGGGAAGAAGGCATCTGAAGCAACGGAACAATTTTCCAGATCCATGCCGAATCTCCGTGCTTTTTCGACAGCCAGCCTGGATGAATCCACTCTCGAGGGCTGACCGCCTCCAATTCCTACCGTTTGCAGATTCTTCGCATATACCACAGAATTTGACTTGGTGTGCTTGCACACTTTCATTGCAAAAACAAGGTCCCTCATTTCCGCTTCGGTAGGTCTGCGTTCTGTGACGTATCTGATCTCATTCTCGATAAGGATGATATCATCCGTATCCTGAACGAGCAATCCCCCGGTAACGGAATTCAGCTTTTTGTTTATTTGTGCCAGCTCTTTACTGAACCTAATGATCGCCCTGTTCTTCTTCTTAAACAGAAAGTCTAATGTATCTGTATCATATTCAGGTGCAATAACTATATCTGTTTTTATCTTATCTATCTCCTGGGCAGTAGTCAGATCCATAGTCCTGTTCACTACAATTATCCCCCCGAACCTGGACACATTATCACAGGCAAGTGCTTTTAAATAAGCGTTTGTGATATCTTTATCGGTTGCTACGCCGCTGGGGTTTGTATGCTTAATAATAGCACAACCCGGTTCGTCGAATTCATTTATCAGGTTAAACGATGCATCTATATCGAGTATATTTATATAAGATAGATCCTTCCCGTGAAGCTGCTTAAATATATCATAGAATGAATTGCCTTTATTGTAATACAATCTCGCCTTCTGGTGGGGATTCTCCCCGTAGCGTAATTCTCTAGATGAACCAAGATGAATATTAAACGGTGCTGCACCCGGATTTATTTTCTGTTCGAAATAGCCGGCTATACATTCATCATATTCAGCTATGTATCTGAAAGCTTTTGCCGATAATTTCAGGTTGAATTCCTCGGTCACTGCATCTCCGGATAAGGCTTCCGTGTATTCGGGATACTGTGAAGGCGAAACTATGACACTAACGCTGTTATAATTCTTCGCAGCCGCTCTTATAAGCGAGACGCCGCCGATATCTATTTGCTCGATAGCCTCCGGCATGGTACAGTTCTCATTTTTTACTGTATCTGCAAAAGGGTACAGGCTAACCACAAGCAGATCGAAAAGCTCAAAGCCGAATTTCTTCACCTGTTTTAGATGTTCATCATTATGTTTATCGGCAAGAAGTCCCGCAAATACAAGAGGGTGAAGTGTTTTTACCCTGCCGTTGAGGATCTCGGGAGATTTTGTTATTTCCTCAACAGTTTTTATTTTTATCCCGTTATCCTTGAGAAGTTTCGCTGTTCCGCTGGTAGATATTATTTCAAATTCATGTTTAATTAATTGTTTTGCAAAGTCCAGTATGCCGGTTTTATCATAAACGCTTATTAAAGCTCTCTTCATTAATTAAAAACTACCCTTCTTCCGACCAGGGTCGGCTTTTTTGTTTCAAATAATTTTATTGCTTCGGGAAAGAGTTTGTGCTCTATCTTCAATACTTTTTTCTGTAGAGTTTCGGGAGTATCCTCATCAGCCACCTTTACAGTTCTTTGTATCACCACAGGACCGTTATCATATATCTCATCAACAATATGCACCGAAGCACCGCTGACCTTTGCTCCGTAACTTATTACGGCTTCATGTACCTTCATGCCGTACATCCCCTGCCCGCAAAATGACGGCAGTAATGCAGGGTGAATATTTAATATCTTATTCTGAAAGGTTCTTACTATTTCTGCAGGGAGAAGCTTCATGTATCCGGCTAATATTATCATATCTACTTTATGTTTTTCAAGAAGATCCAAAAATGCTTTCACATATTCCTGTTCTGTGCTGAATTGTTTTTGGGATAAATGATACGCAGGAATTTGATTACTGCGCGCTATGTTAAGAGCATTGGAGTTAGAATTATTGCTGATTACAAGGACAACTTTTGAGATTATTTTGCCCTTTTTGTAGGAATCTATGATGGATTTAAGGTTAGATCCTCTTCCCGATGCTAAAACACAAAGGTTCAAATTGATTAAATTGATTGAATTTAAGCAAATTTAACAAAAAAATGCCTAATAATCAATTAATTTATTGCAAAATTCTAATAAAATTTATATATTTGAATTCAGTTTTTTTATCATTTTTTAATTATTGAGGTTATTTTAATGAAACAGGGTGTGCATCCTAAATATATGAGATGTGAAGTTATATGCAATTGCGGTGAAAATAGAGGCGTTTTATTTGTTACCCGCTCAACCGTACCGCAGATAAAGGTGGAAATTTGTTCATTATGCCACCCGTATTTTACGGGAAAGCAGAAATTAGTAGACAGCGCCGGCAGAGTCGAGAAATTCAAGAAAAAATATGCAAAGAAAAAGGCTGTTACGGAAAAGGAAACCGTATAAACCTGCCTTCTTTTTATCCCTCATTATTGCATATTTTTTAGCAGATTATATCCTTTCAGAAATTTTTCTTAAAATACTTTTCATTTAATGAAGATCTGTATATTTGAAGATTCTTCTGTATCAAGTTTAGCACCGTTAAATCATTTACGCCACACATCGGAACTGATCTGCGGTGCTTTACCGTTAAAGGAAAAAATAAAATATTTTCTGGGAGATAAATACCGCATATCCATTCACTGCAGAAATTATTTTGCCGATTTCTTTAAGGAAATTTACCCCAACCTGGAAATAAATAAATTATCAGGCGGCGATTACCTTTTCCTCAACTCACGCGTAATTTTTACTAAATTTTTTATCGACGGCTTACTGCTCACCCTTCAGGATTTCGAGAATACCGCTCTCATAAAAGATAATACCGTTATCGCTTTTTACATCACCGAAAAAAAATTACCGGCTTTCCGCAAACGGCTTGAATCAAAGAGAGACAATAATCTTATATCAATTAATGATCTCGCCGGTATGAAGATCAAGCTTTTTCAGGTTGATGAACTCAATAACGATGAAACCGAAGAACTGAATATCATTTATTATCCGTCAGATCTTATTCTTTATCATGAACTCGAAATTAAGAAAGACCTCGAAATTCTTCTTAAAAAAGCAGGTCCCAGAAGATTTAATACAAACGCAGAACTAATTAACCGCTCCAAGGTCTACATCGGGCGCGGCTGCGACATCAGCCGTCATTCCGTTCTAGATGCATCTAAGGGTCCTGTATTTATATCGGATAATTGTGTGATAGAACCTTTCAGCTTTATCCAGGGACCGGTATATGTAGGGGAAGGTTCCACAGTTCGTTCGGGTTCAAAGCTATACGGACCTTTACGCATTGGGGACCACTGCAAAGTATCAGGAGAGATGATCAGCTCCATCATACACTCATATGTCAATAAACAGCATCTCGGATTTCTGGGGCATTCATATCTTTGCGAATGGGTGAACCTCGGTGCTGGGACCACCACAAGCAATCTTAAAAATAATTATTCGGAAATTGCGGTAAAACTGGGTGGAAAGGACGTCCCGACCGGTTCTATATTTTTAGGAAGCCTTATAGGAGACCATACGAAGACCGGAATAACTACTACACTCAATACAGGAACATTCATCGGGATATCATGTAACCTCTATGGCAGCGGGTTCCACCCGAAGACAGTACGTTCGTTCACATGGGGTGATGCATCAGGAAAGACTGTGGTTTATGACATTGAAAAAGCAGTTAAGACCGCAAAGATATCCATGAAAAGACGTGATATAAATATGAGCAAATTGTACGAAAACCTTATGAGATACCATTTTAAAAATATCAGGAACGGAAGATCTTTTTAACATAATGATTTAACTGTTTTCTGCCCCGAGATCTCCCGGAAGGAAATTAAAAGAACTTATCCTTATGCAAATATCACGAACCACATCTGATCTTATTCTCGAACTCAAGGAATTCTCCAGCGGGAAGCTTCGCAGCACACAGGATATATCCTTTCTCATTGAAGCATCCGCCGTATCAAAACAGGAAAAGCTTTTCGAAGATACACTTTTTACAGCAAAATACCTTAACGGTCTCGGCAAGATACTACGCGACCACATGACTTCTTCACTGCCGCAAAACGGAACTCCCGCACCGGACCGGATAGACAAAAATGCTATAGACAAAATAAGAAACGAGTTCAGGGAACACATGAAGAAATTCCTGCTCCAGCTTACTACCCTCATAAAAGACATCGAAGATAATGACAGGAAAAAGTTTGAAGAGAAATATCTGTCAATGGACCAGCAATCTATGGTCAACCTCACAACTCTTATCTACGACCTCAGCTGGCTAAAGAAATTCCGGAACAGCAAACTCTAGTCTTTCAATAAAAATAATCATACTGAGTAAATATCATCATAGCGGATATTTCATGTAATTTCATAGGTGTTTTCCAGACATTCCCCAATTATCTTATCATTTTATTTATAAACTTTTAACCATATAATATACTGTAATTACAAAATTTATCACAAAAGGAGGAGCATTATGGTACCTCTTGAATCACTTTCCATCCAGTTACAGTTAAAAGAAACAGACCGAATCGACACAAAAAAGGTACACAAGCTTCGTCAACAGCTCTTGCACAATATACAAACACCTGAGTTTAAGACAGAGTCAAAGAATCTGTTATATAACGGAGATACCGTCAGCTTCAGCATGAATGATTGTTCTATTCCTATAATTAATTTATTTACTGGAAAATTGGAGAAGGGAAATCATCTCGGTACCGGGCGATTGTACGTATCTCTCAACAGCATCAACGGATCAGTGCTGGTACCTTGTTCATGGAATGAAAAAAAGAATGAATTTTCGTTCAAGATCCCGAAAGGTACTGTACATAGCATCGCCATTCTTCTGGTTCCCGGGATCGAATATATAGGACCGGAAAGTGATGAAAGAATAAGAAAATTCACACAATGCCAGGATTGCGAAGATGAAAAAAAGTATAAAATGGGTTTAGCAGGTTCTGCAATTGTAATTCCGCAGATGATAGGATTCTTTAGAATAGCCTGCGGTATATGCAGAGATACCGCCGGTTCGATTTGCCCAAACAATAACATTAAATTTGATCAGGATGGATATTGTTATGTACATGAAGAGATATGCAAAGGTCAATATAAAATAACAGTTCAACCCGGACAAACTACAGAAGTACCTTGCTGGGAGTGTTTCTCCCCGAATAATAACGGGGCGTTTTCTGACTTATGTTTATTCGGTTACCTGCAAAAAGTATTGAGGATCGAATACTGGTGCTGCGGATGCTGTAAAGAAATAAATCAAGTGATACCTGGGGTTTGTTTAAAGGAGCTATGTGCCCAGAATGCAATCCACGGCGGATTTCCCATACAGTATGTTAGCCCGGACGGTACAATCTATGACTGTGCGAGATGTCCTAATCAATTGCCTCCTGAAGAAGGAGCGAATCAGTCGTATCAAGTATATCAGGATAAATGCATTGGCTGTATGGTTTGTTATAACAATACAAGGTGTGAAAAAGTAAAAATGAAAGCACATATTAAGAAAATACGCAGTGTTATGTTCTCAGCGAAAAGCCTCACACTGCGTCCTATTTATCCGGAGATACCTGATCTCTCTGAATTGAAATTAGTTCTGGGTGTATGGGGTGAATTAAGAGGTCACACTTTCATGGATGAGATCCCTGTAAATTTAGGCGTGGATTTACATACCGAAATTAATCGGAATTTCGAATTTGATAGGACATTACAATTCGCTATATATGCCTTAAACAACCGGGGTTCCAGGATCACACTAAGCGGGAATGTCCAGCCCGCAATCCACTCTTTTTACTTTCCCGGTAACAATCAAATACCACCGCAGCTGGAATTTGCAACAAGATTTGGAAGGATTTATCTGGAACTGGACAATTTAAACTGAAGCGATTTATTTATTCTGGGTCTATACATCAATAAAAAAAAGCCATTTTGAAATCAAAATGGCTTTCATTCGATAAAATTTTCTTATTACCCGCCTACTGACTGCAGTACGCGAACGTCTTCATCTTCCATTTTGGCAAAGCTGTATCTTTTTTCTATTGCGGCTTTATTTATCTCATCAAGAACGTCCACCATATATGAATATTTACCTGTGCGTTCAAACTTCAGTATCATGATCATGTCTTTATTAGCTTTACCCAGTAACTCAAGGTAATCTTTCATTTTGTCAAAAGGCACTTTGTAAGGCTGCTCTTCCGTTCCGTCTGATTTACCTTTCGAGATGGCTATATTGCCTTTGCCTGATACACGTATGAATACAACGTTGCCCATATCCACCTTAACTTTTTCTTCTTCACCGCCTTTGGGCAGGTTTATCTGCATCACCTGGGGCTGGTTCAACGTGGTCGTCATGATGAAGAAAGTAAGCAGCAACATGATAACGTCCACGTATGGTGTCATATCAATCCTGAATCCGAGCCTTTTTCGTGCCTGCCATTTTTTCTTTTTATGTCCCCTTTGCTGACTTGAACTTTCAGCGGTTTCTACACTTGCCATTTATTAAATTCTCCTATTGAATTTTCAGACTTATTTTTATTCTTCTTTTTTCTTATCACCGTGTTCCATATCGGTTACAAGGCTGAAACGAGTGTTCTTGGTCTCTTTTAAAATGTCCATCAGGTCCTGAATAGTTCCTATATCTGCGTTTTTATCTCCTTTAACAACAATTCTCAGGTCTTTACCAACATTATTCTTTGAGGACAATCGCAGATCGATCAATAGCTTTTTAAATTTTTCCCTGTCTTTAAATAATATAATAGGTCTTTTTACTTCTTTTTCACCGCCAATATTATGTGTTACGTAGCCCGGCTGGGTAGTGCTGTCAGGATGAAATATCGCCAGTCCCAGCGGATCTCCCAGTACATCTTCCCTGACCTTGCTATTGTCTACATCCACAAATATATCACCCCATTTTGTGACCACAATAGTCATAACATTTCGTTCTGGAAGCTTTGTAGTATCATTTCCGGAGGAGGGAAGGGTAACCTGAACGTCTTCGGAAAGCTCGGCTTTGAATTGTGCCGTAAGCATGAAGAATGTCAGGATCAACATGATAACGTCTACATATGGCGTCATGTCTATACTTACTCCCGTTCGTTTAGGTCTTTTAATTGACATTTTCTTTCTCCATAAATATAAATTTTAGAAACTCTGATTTATTATTTACTAAAATTTATTTGGATTTCACGGTCAATATCTGCATAATATTATAGGTAGCTTCATCTATCATGTAGGTAAAATTACTGACCTTAGTTGAGAAAAAGTTATATGATATAATGGCCACTATTGCGCCGAAAATACCGAAAGCAGTGTTTACGAGAGCTTCCGAGATACCGGTGGACAGCTCTATAGCATTCGGTGTTCCCGCAGTTGCAAGAGCAAGGAATGAACGGATCATACCCAGAACTGTACCGAACAAACCGACGAGAACCGAGATAGATGCAATGGTTGAAAGAGCAACCAGGTTTCTCTCAAGAAGAGGAACTTCAAGCATCATACCTTCTTCGATAGATCTCTGGACTTCTGCTAATTTTTTCTCGCCATCAATCGGATCATCCTTTACAACCTGGTAGCGTTCAAGTCCCAATCTGACTACGTTTGCTAGCGAGCCGCGCTGTTTATCGCATTCTGCAATAGCTCCCTCGATGTCGTTTTCCTGTATCAGATTTTGCACTTTTTTCAGGAATGGTTCTATAGCTCCTCTGCCTCTGGCTTTCCTTAATGATAAGGTTCTTTCAAAAACAAATGTGATAACCATGATGCTGATGGTCATAAGCGCTACTACAACCGGGCCTCCCTTGTATATTTGTCCGAATATATTTGCAGGCGTTCCTGTTGCAATATCACCTTTAAAGTTTGCAGGACTGCCGAAAATAAATAAAAAGATCAATAAAGATACCACGAATGCAACAACAAGTACTATAGTGATAAATACGGATTGTTTCATAATTTATTTAATACCTCCAAAGTTAATAAATATTTTGTTTTTCTAGATATGTAAATGCAGAATTAATTAGAGAAACCGGCTATTGCCTCTACTTGACTTGTATAGGAATCGAAGATGAGACTAAGCTTGGTTATCACAAATAAATTTTCTAAATTCTTATTAAGCTGGCATAACATGACCTTACCGCCGCGCTTTGTATAATTTGCATGAGCAGCAATCAGAACACCTAAAGCAGAACTGTTAAGGTAAGATACCTCGCCAAGGTCTATGACGAGCTTCAGGTTTCCCAATTCTGAAACCTTCTTGATAGTATCCCTTAATTCGTCGGTTTCATCGCCGCCTACGTAATTTCCTCTCAACTCCAGGACTATTATCTTTCCGTCCTGTAAAGATGTTTGTTTAATTGAACTCATATTACTTTTTAAATATCTACAAAGATAATTTTAAATTTCAATATATACAACTTAAGAACTTTTCAGTTTATTTAATATGTAATAAATTATTCCATATTTCGGGCTTTAACCGGTGGTCTTGTGACCGGTTCTTTTAGTACATTAATGATATTATCATTGATCTCATTAATATCTCCGATGCCGTTAATATCATAAACCCTGCATTTCTTTTCATAGTATTCTTTGATCGGGGATGTCTGCTTCCGGTAAACTTCCAGACGGTGCTTCACCGTCTCTATCGTATCATCTTTCCTCCCCCGCAGCATCAACCGCTTCACGAGCTCATCATCATTGGCTGTAATATTTACTACTCTCAAATCGTTGAAATTCAGTTCGGTTAGTATCTTATCCAGGGCAATTGCCTGGTTCAGGGTTCGCGGGAACCCGTCAAGTATGAAACCGCTTTTCATTTCTTCCGATGACAGTGTTTGCCTTACTATAGCTATCATAATATCATCCGGTACCAATGCACCTTTTTGCATGATTTCTTTCGCCCGCCGACCCAATTCTGTATCCTGTTCAACTGCTTTTCTCAAAATTTCACCGGTAGAAAGATGTATTAACCCCAGTTTTTGAGCTATCAGCAGTGATTGAGTTCCTTTTCCGGCTCCGGGCGGTCCCAGTATTACTATTTGCATTAAACTATTAAAATTAAAATCAGTTCAGATTACAAATTTAAAAAAAATATAATTAAAGTAAACTGAAAATTATGTGCGAATTTCAAATATTTTGTTTATTTTGCATAAATGAATACTACTGAGTACAGCATCAGATCAGCTGCAAAGATAAATATCGGGCTTCATATTCTCTCTAAACGAACGGATGGGTATCATAACATTGAGACCATCTTTTATCCCGTCAGAATATTCGATGAGATCTCATTAAAAATATCTGCTTCAGATACCCCGCATAATAACATCAGGTTTAATATCGAACCAGCTCTTTCCATTGCCTCTGAAAATAATATCTGCTTAAAAGCAGTTGAAAAATTCTTCAATAAATATGATATCCCCGCCGTTTATAACATAGATATTGATATTAAAAAATCTATCCCGGTGGGAGGAGGATTGGGAGGGGGAAGCTCCGATGCAGCGTCACTGCTCGAAATACTTACATTTAACTTTAAAGAAAAAGTACAAACCAGATACGTACTCAACAGAATAGCTATGAAACTGGGAAGCGATGTGAACTATTTTATATCAAATAAAACGCCGGCGGATGCACAAAAATTATCAGCATTATACCCATGCCCCGCTTATGCTACACAAAGGGGTGAGAGGCTTAGAGTGATCCCGCATTTTAAAGTAAATTATAATATTCTGATTGTATATCCGGGTATATCTGTGTCAACCGAGTGGGCTTATTCCAAACTAAACATACAAAATGAAAAATCACCTGTATTATACAAGGTCAAGTATTTCAAAATGGAAAATTTCAAAATATTCTCTAACGACCTTGAGGAAGTGGTATTAAATGAATACCCTGCAATAAAGGAAATAAAAGAAAAGATGTATGAACAGGGCGCTGTGTTCAGTTCGATGAGCGGCAGCGGTTCGAGCGTCTACGGATTCTTTGATAAAAGTAAGATCGATAACGCCCGTTCATACTTTGAGAAACAGGGATCTATAGTCTTTAAAAGCTGATGTTCACGTTAAACGTGGGAATGCTCTCCATTTTGAATGTATAAGGAGAAAGCTCTCTCCGTATCTCCATCCCTGTCTGAACCTTCAAATTTTTATTGAATATCGATACGCTCCAAATTGCGTCCGCAGCACTCAAGACGTGGTTCAATAAGGCAATCATAGCGCCAGTCTGACCGTCATTATAATATGTATTAGCAAGCTGTCTGCTATAAGCATAACTGATGAAAATGGGTGACCTGTAAGTCTCGTAATTTTGTTTCGTGATCAGCCAGCCGCTTGCATCTCGCGCATCAGGCCATCCCGATACATATTCCTGGTATTTGCCTATCAGTTCATAATACTGCTGTGTACCATAATCTGGAAGTGTGTGTGCAAAACCTGATTGTTCTTCGCAATAATGAATCTCGTTCCAGAGTTTCGTACGATCCTGCTCGTTAGGAACTATTTGGCCGTAACCAGTGAATTGCTGGTCAACCAGCCATTGTGCATACTGGTGAACATTCCAGTTCTGGTTTGCGAAATTTTGAAAATCGTCTGTCTGCTTGTTACCCTTATGGTTATAGTATGCATAAGCACCCCAGCATATCGCTTCTACTCCAAGGAAAATAGCAGCTTTCACGTAACTCTTTGCATAATACTCACCTGCGCCGGGTATAAGAAGCGATAAACCGCCGCCGATCCAAATAGACTTTTCTTTCTGTGGTTGTCCGTTCACATTCTGTTTTATCTGTGTCATATCAAGTACCCCGGGGGATTTCAGCATGTTGATTCGGGCTGAGTAAAGATTAACCTCTGACCAGGGGGATACATTCTTCATATAATCAGGCAGATTAAGGCTTAAACTTGAACCATGCCCTGCAGGCACCTTATCTGTTTGTTCTAAAGATACAACCTGTGAGTGTAATACCGATACAACGGATATCATTAATAAAATTATTAATGATACAAATAATTTGTTTTTCATATTTTTTAATAAATTATTTTATCGAGAATTAATGCGTTAGATGGTACATATTGTATCCTGAACTGTTCTCCTTTTGAAAACTTATTTTTAAAATCTTCCAGTGTTATTTTTGTTGAAGCTATTTTGATCATCATCCCTACAATAGCCCTCACCATCGAATGCAGGAACCTGTTAGCGCATATCTCGAACAATATTGTTCCGTCAATCTGCTTTTTAACCCTCGCGTAATATACCTGTGACCTGAAACCGTGCCTGTCACTTTTATTCTTGCAGAATGAACGGAACGAGTGATTTCCTTCAAGCAATTTACAGAATTCTTTCGCTAAATCAATATCAAATTTTTGATTTAATATATAATATTTTTCTCCGTATAACGACCTTTTCTTCAATGATATACGGTACGTATAAACCCTTTTTTTAGCCGAATATCTCGCATGAAAATCCGGTTTTGCTAAAGTTGCCTTCCTGACCGCAATATCGGACGGCAGCAATGCATTAAGGGAATGTTCAAGCCGCTTTAACCCGATCTTTTCGATCTCAGGCTTGCCTATCCTGAAATTAGCTGTCTGGTTAAAAGCATGAACACCGGTATCTGTCCTGCCCGCTCCCGTAAGCTTTATCTTTTTTCCCGGAAATAAAATTTGTAGAGAGTTCTCTATAGTCTCCTGTATCGAAGGTTTGTTTTTTTGTCTTTGCCAGCCGTAGTATTTTTTCCCGTCATATTCTATGACAAGTTTGATGTTCTGTTCAGTATTTTTTCCTGCAGTGTTACTGTCTTTCGCTAAAACCATTTCGTCAGCTTCAGCTTTATGCCGTCTGCCCTGTTCAGGAACCTCATCACATCAGCGTTCAGAGTGTATCCGCCGGATTTGTTCAGCTCTTCATTATACATGTTCGTTACGAATATAGCGCTGATCGCGCTTATCACATGGTTAACCAGTGCCGCTCCTATAACAAACAGCCTGTCATTCTTTATCCTGTCACCGGCTAATTTGTCTTCCCTGTAAATTTTTCGGTTGCTTACCTGGTCCCAGTAAAATCCCCAGCCGTTCTCGGGATAGTACAACAGGTTATACTCTCCATTGCGAAGCTTATCATTATTGTACTCCGTGACATTATCCCAGTTTGCTATATCAAGGAAGAACTGGTCGTTCTTGCCGTTCTTGTCTATTCCTGCATGTATCACAGCAAAATTGTATGCATCATTCAGAAGCCAGTTCCCGTAGATAGTGAATGAAGCATACGTGAGCCAAAGAGCTGCTTCCGATATCATGAAATATTTGCCTACGTCAAATCTCCCCGCATATAACTGACCCGTACCCGGGACTACAAGTGACATGAAGAAAGCTAAACCCGGTGATTTCTTTGATTTTAAAACAATATTTTTTCTTAATTTCGTTCCTGAATTTTCTGCTTCAAAAAAATTGCCTTTTACATCCGAAAATTGGAGGCGGGTATCGGAAATAGAATTTAATTTAAGATCGGACAGGTTGTAATTTAAAGTTTGTTTCATCTGTGAAAACGTACAGATGGAAATTAACAATAATATTACTGCAGGGATTTTATTCATGCAATTAATCTTTTAATGCTTTTTCCATTAATTTTGTAAATTCCTCCGGCTTCAGGAATCCCGTTATCCTCAGACTTAGTATCTCTTTTCCGTTCTTATCGATAAAAGCTACAACGGGCAATCCGAGTATTTTGTACCGGTCGGTTATCTCTTTGTTCTCTTTCGTCAGGTCGACTTTAATATTGTTAAACTTTTTCGACAAGTCAATGACCTTTGGATCAACGTAAGTATATTTGTCAAGCTCTTTGCATTGAGCGCACCAGTCCGCATAAAAGTCTATCATTGTCGGTTTATCGCCGGATTTTGTGACCGACGCATCTATCTGTGCCTGGGTAGCAAGATTCTGCCAGTCAAGTTTTCCGGCTAAAGTCTGTTTATCGCTGAAATTCATGTTCATGGAACCGAACACTACGGAACCTATCGCTATCACATATTTGATCCTTGTATATACGGATGCATTCACAGCTTTCCTGTCAATAACTATTAAGTAGAATCCGGCGAGTATCAGGTAAACAGGGAATATTACTTCATAGACTTTCGGCGGTATCAGGGTCTGGGCAGTATATAAAGCAAGCCCTACCATCACAAACCCGAATATTATCTTTACGCCTTCCATCCACTCACCCGAACGTGGCAGTTTACTGATAGAACCGGAAAATATCGCAAGGAAAATGTACGGGAATCCCAATCCTAACGAGAGAACAAAGAATAAAAGAAATCCCATGAACGCATTACCGAGCTGACCAACATAAACCAGCAATCCCAATACGAACGGACCTATGCACGGTGCCGCAATAAATCCGACCGTCAAGCCCATCAGCACCGTTCCAAAATATCCCTGCCTGCTTTTCCCGCTGAAATTAGCTATCGCTGTCGGTATCCTTATTTCGAACAAACCGAACATGCTCAGTGCAAGAGCAAGTAAAATTGCCACGATGACACTGACAACGATAGGATTCTGCAGGGCACTTCCGAACATCCCGCCTGTTAACGCTGCTATCAATCCCAGCGCAGAATATGTTATGGACATACCGAGTATATAGATGAGAGCCATCAAAATCTTCTGTGCCTTATTATTGCTTACCTGCGCACCGAAATAACTTATCGTGATGGGTATAAGCGGATACACGCAGGGTGTCAGGTTCAGAGCCAATCCGCCGAGGAATATCAGTATTAACGTTAAGAATATTCCCTTTTCCGCAATGTAACCCGAGATCTGGTTCTGATTTCCGGCAGTCATGGTCTGCGTGGTATCGCGTTTGTTTTCTTTGAGTGTGGTTGTGGTTGAAACAGTATCTTTCTTAGTTAGCTGTGTTTCGGTCTTTGATGTAGTATCTTTTTTATTCGCACCCTCGGTCGTTGTATCGATATTCTTTACCGTATCTTCCTTTAGAGTAAACGCTACTGTGAACTCGACATCTTTAGGCGCAAAACAGGCTCTGTCATTGCACGCCTGGTAATGAAACGAGCCCTTTACTTCGTACTTGCCCGGTTTGATCTCTTTCCTGGGTTTCAGTATTAATCCGACATTAAATGTATTTGCAAATACCTGCAGTTCGGTTTCCGAGAAACTGAACTTGTACGTTTTTGCTGCCGGCCAGGATACCTTTAACAGCTTGAAATCCCCTTCTGATATCGATACGGTCGTCGGTATCAGGTCTTCATCTGCTATTTTGTTTGCATTGATATGGTAACCCTCCTGTACTGCGGCTTTAACATTGATGCGGATAGGTTCGTTTATTCCAAATTCTTTTTTTACCGATGATGCCGTTACTGTAACATATTCCTGTGCATATAATTCTGGACAAAGGAATACCACGGCCATTATTAAAAATAATATCTTTTTCAATGGATAATTAAAGGGTAAGATTATTGATAGCTGCGATATTTTCACTTCTTTAAAATTATTTATACTTTGTTTTAAAATCAATGTAAATTAATCAGATTACTAATTTCATGTTACTTCTCTAAGACGTCCCGGACTTACTTCACCAGTCTCGATATCCCCTTGAACACCTCTGTCCCCGATATCATCGTCAGCTCGAATAATACCGATTCATACGTCGAGATAACCGCACCTTCGCTTCTCATTCGTTCCACGGCTACCAGCTTATCATTAAGTTTCCTGGAAGAAACGCAATCCTCTATCAAAACCGGTACGAACCCTTTATCCAGCAGGTCCAATGCTGTCTGGAGCACACATACATGGCTTTCAATTCCCATCAGTATAACATTCTTTTTGCTTAATTTATTCAGAGCATCCATAAATGCCGTATCACCGCAGCAGCTGAATGCCTTCTTTTCGATATGTGAATAATCCCCCAGGACATCTTTGATAGGTGCAATTGTGCTTCCAAGCCCGACCGTATATTGCTGTGTTACTATTAGTGGAATCTCCAAAATCTTCAGCCCTTTTATCAGCGTTATTATATTTTTAGATATCTTCTCATTCTCATAGATCAAAGGATAAAGCCGCTCCTGCACATCTATCACTATAGCCGCCGTGCCTTCCTTCATTAGCCTCGCGGGGTAGTGTGTTTTATTCATAGATATGTAACTATAAACTAATAACTATAAAAAAAAAGAATCTATCTTTTGTAAAATAAAATAAAGTAATACGGAAGTTACGTAAAAGGTTAATGAGATCAGAAAATACAGATAAGATGCAAATAAAAGCAATTCCGTAACCACAACCAGAGAAAACAATATATAATAAGTAATTTTCAATAAACTAATATCACGATATCGTCACTTAAAACCTCAAATTAGATTGTCAAAATATACAGAATTACCCGTTTTTTCAAGTCGTTGGTGACTGTAAAAGTGTAAAAATTATCAATATTGAAGAAATGAGCAATGAAACCGTGGATTAATTACGAAATGTTATGCTATAATCGTATATAGTTTGTTTTTTATCAACGAAAATATTAGGATTAAATCATTTATAACTAAAAATTACACCTCGAACCATTATGTATACAAATCATTGATAATATTAGACTTATGTGTGCAATAACGTGCAGTAAGTTTTTGCAATACTTGATTTTTAACACTAACTTTAATTATATTTGTAATACAATATAGGAGGATCGAGTCTATAGGCAACAAAAGTTACCATTTGTAAGAATAGAACTCAATTAATTAAAAAAGTCCGCTTTCTCGGACAGGAGAATAAAAATGAAGCCTCAAATTAAATCAAAGAGCGAAAATCCTTTAAGCGATCTGATCGACGATGAGACCTATAATAGTCTTAAAAAGTACAAATTACT
>JBEKSX010000019.1:0-39236 GCA_049516635.1 Ignavibacteria bacterium
TGTAGAACAGCCCTGTACGATAATAAATGCAGTTAATACTAATAATGATATAAATTTCATTAAAAACCAATCTTTATTTACGTAAATATAAATTATAAAGAGCAAAAGGGTAAGGGAAATAAAAACGGAATTGCCCATATGCGGATTTCTAGCACCCACAGAATGTAATATTCATTGTTAATTGCTTTTTAAATGGGTAACTTTAGCCAAATTATTTCATTTTTATACTTTTATGCGCTACTATATTGATAAAATAGCAGATTATGTCGGTCAGGAAGTCATAATAATGGGCTGGCTTTATAATATAAGGACATCGGGCAAACTGATGTTTCCACAGATACGTGACGGTTCGGGAATTATACAGGGCGTTGTTTCTCAAAAAGATGTTTCGCCGCAGGTGTGGGAAGATTTTAATAAGTTGACACAGGAATCTTCGATCATAATAACAGGGATTGTGTCTAAACATCCCAAGAAAGATGAATATGAATTGCAGGTTAAAGACCTGAAAATTGTACAGATAGCCGAGCCGTATCCCATTACACCGAAAGAGCACGGGGTTGAGTTCCTGGCCGATAAACGCCATTTATGGGTAAGGGCTCCGAGACAGGTTGCAATACTCAGAATAAGAGAAGAGATAATCAAGGCATGCAGGGATTACATGTACGATAACGGTTTCACGCTCTTCGATTCCCCGATCTTCACGCCCAATGCGGCTGAAGGAACCACAACTCTTTTCGGAACGGATTATTACGATCTAGGGAAAGTATATCTTGCGCAATCGGGACAGCTCTATGCCGAAGCCGGCGCGATGGCGCTTGGAAAGGTTTACGATTTTGGCCCGACATTCCGTGCGGAAAAATCCAAAACAAGAAAACACCTTACCGAGTTCTGGATGATAGAACCTGAGATGGCGTATTACGACCATAATGACAATATGGATCTGATAGAAGAATTTATAGAATACATAATACAGCGTGTCCTGAAGAACAGGATGAAGGAACTGGTGCTGATTGGAAGAGATATCGCCAAGCTTGAAAAAATAAAAAAACCGTTCCCGCGTATAACATATACCGAAGCTGTTGAGATCCTGAAAAAGAAAAATATTCCCCTAATAAGAAAGAACCGTGACGGCAGCGAGGAAGAGATAAGACCTTTCCCGTGGGGAGAGGATTTCGGTGCACCGCATGAAGATGCGATCGTTGAGGATTTCGATAAACCCGTAATGGTGCACAAATGGCCTGCACAGGCGAAAGCTTTTTACATGAAGCGTGACCCGGAAAATTATGATATTGCTCTGGGCGTGGACGTACTGGCACCGGATGGATTCGGTGAGATAATCGGCGGTTCGCAGAGGGAAGACAGCTATGACGAGCTGGTCAAGAGGATAAAAGAGAATGATCTGCCGATGGAGGAATTCCAGTGGTATCTTGATCTCAGGAGATACGGTACGGTCCCGCATTCGGGATTCGGGATGGGCATAGAAAGATTTGTTGCCTGGGTGTGCAATCTGGAGCACATAAGGGAATCGATACCGTTCCCGAGGATGATATATCGCGCACGACCCTAAAAAATTGAAAATTAAAAATTCAAATTTTAAAATTACAATTTAAAGTTTAAAATTGGAGATTATGAAGTTCTGTAATAAGAATTGTATTTATTCTTAGATTGATATAGTGGAAGAAAAGAATAAGAAGTTTAGGGACGAGTTTAAGAAAAGAATGTACAAATTCACTTTAGGATTGATAGAATTTATAGACAATCTTCCTCATGATAATGTTTCAAGAAGACTTGGAGATCAGCTACTGAGAAGCGGAACAAGTATAATAGCTAATTTTATCGAAGGTCAGTCTGCCAGCAGTAAGAAGGATTTTATTAATTATTTAACGATTTCATTGAAATCAAGCAATGAGAGTAAACTCTGGCTGGTATTGCTGAGAGATTCAAAAAGAGCTGGCACTGGTCTAGCGGATAAACAATTAAATGAATTGAAAGAGATCTCTAATATTTTAGCGTCGAGTATTCTTAAATTAAAGGATAAGAAATAACTTTTCATTTAAAATTGTAACTTTGTCCGAAGGACTCCTTCGGAGAATTTTTAATTTTCAACTTTGAACTTTCTTGGAGACTTTTATTATTGATGCCTATAACCTGATGCACAAAATTCCCGAGCTGAAGAACTTACTCAGTTCAGAGCAGGATATTATTGTAGATACGATGACTGCCAAGCTTCAAAACCATTTTTACAACAGCAGGAATAAAGTGATACTTGTTTTTGACGGGCACGGGAAAAATAAAAGCCTGAAGAATATCGAAGTAAAGTTTGCAAGCACTGATATCACCCCTACTTATGATGATGCAGATAAGCTTATAAAATCAATAATCGACAGAAGCAGGAACAAAAAGCTTTTAACGATAATAACATCGGATAATGGAATAAAACTATATGCAAGGGACAGCGGATGCAATGTGTGGTCATCACGAAGCTTCTGGAGCGAGCTTAAAAGAAAAAAGACGCGTAAAGAAGATCTGCTGAGGGAATCGAACGAAAAACCACAGGTTGTTACCAAAGGTGAGATAGAATATCTATTAAAAGAATTTACTAAAAGATGAATCCAGTAATAGAAACAAACGATCTTTCCAAAGAATATTCGTCAAATAAATTTTCAGGTCAGAAAGTTAAGGCGCTTAATCATTTTACTTTTACCGTGAATGAGGGCGAGATATTCGGTTTGTTGGGACCCAACGGAGCCGGAAAAACCACGTTGATAAAAATACTCCTGTCCATCACATTTCCCACATCGGGCACCGCGAAAGTTTTCGGTTCTGATGCTTCCGAGCATAAATGGAAGAGCAGGACCGGATACCTCCCAGAAAATCATAAGTTCCCGGGCTACCTGACGGGCGAGCAGGTATTAAACTATTACAGCAGGTTATCGGGTATGAAAAGCGGCATCGAATTGCATAAGAAAATAAAAGAAATGCTCGAGCTTATGAAGCTGTCGGAATGGAGAAATACGAAAATAAGAAAATATTCGAAAGGAATGATGCAGAAGCTCGGTCTGGCACAGGCACTTATGAGCGGTCCCGACCTTGTGTTCCTGGATGAACCGACAGACGGTGTGGACCCTATCGGAAGGAAGGAAATTCGTGACATACTGCTGGGCTTGAAAGCAAACGGGAAAACGGTATTTCTTAATTCGCATTTATTATCCGAAGTAGAAATGATATGTGACAGGGTTGCGATACTCAATAAAGGTGATCTGATAAAAGAGGGCAACGTGGATGACCTTACAAAAACGGAGAATATTTATATCATAGAAACCACCGAACCGATAGGGATAGAGACCAAGCGTAAAATTCTTTCTCTCGATCAGAACGCGGGGATAGGAGAAACTGAAATTCACACAGAAGCCGGTATTGAAAAAGTGAATGTTGCTATAGATATTCTCAGGAAAGCTAAAATACAGATAAGAACAGTTAACCAGAAAACGAACACGTTGGAAGAATTATTTATCAATGTTATCAAAAAGGACGAGGACGCGAATTAAATGATACCGATAATTCTTAACACATTCCGTGAAGCAATCGCAAAAAAAATATTCATAGGTTATTATATAATCTATACCATTATCATACTGGTCTTCCTATTTGCAGTGAACCTTGAAACAGTAGAAGGGGTAATATCCCTTACCGATGTACAGCAGTCCGTTATTTCACTAGAGGCTATTATGACATCGGTATCGTACCTGCTTGTGCTGATATTCTGTATCATCTCTTCAGCGTCGTTCATCCCTTCAATGGTCGATAAAGGGACCATAGACCTTTTGATATCCAAACCGCTTTCGCGGTTCAAGATATTAATGTCAAAGTACCTGGGAGCGGTTATATTTGTTGGTGTGAGCCTAGTGTACTTTATCGGGGCCAGTTTTTTATTCACCATACTAAGCCTTACTTTTGCTTTCGCAGTAATGTACAGCATAGTTGTATTCATCGGGCTCACTACGCAAAGCTCGGTAATTGCTATACTCGTTAATCTCTTTCTCCTGTTCGTGATATGCCCAATCCTCGGAAACAGGGAGACCGTTATTTTTACATTCGTCACCAATGAAGCAGTAAGATTCATTTTCAACTTTTTCTACTACATTTTTCCTAAACCCGGAGAAATAAATGATATCACAATCAAGCTCATAACCCGTGAGCCTGTAGCTTCTTGGCAGCCGGTAATAACGTCATTCCTGTTCTGTGCGGCGTTGATGTCATATTCGGTCTACTATTTCTCGAAGAAAGACTACTAGCAATTAATTGAGAGATGAGATTTAATAAAAGAACAATCATATTAGTTTTAATTTTTGCTATCTGTTCTTTATCCTTTATAAGCTGTTCCAGGCGTTTTGAACCGGAACCGCTAACACTCTCCGTAAAACAGAACCTTGCCCTGCTCCAGCAGGACCCGCAGTTCGTGATGTATTTTAATTTCAAGAAAATGCGGGAGACCGACTTCTGGAAGAAATTCATATCGGATTCAATATTCAATTCGGAAAAAAGCTTCGGGAGCTTCCTGAATATATTCAAAAATTCCACCGGTGCCAGTATCTCGAACGGTATAGACGAGCTCTATTTCTCCAATTCGTGGATAGGTGATAATGCTATGGTCATCAAAGGGACCTTCGACAGGAACAAAGTTTACGATTACATCAGGTCCGATTCGAGCTACACAAACCTTTCGTATCCCGGCGGGATTACCGTTTACAACCAGAAGCCGATGCATTTTTACTTCTATTTCAGGGATGATTTTACCGTTTGCGCGAGTAATTATTTAAAACAAATAGAAAATACTTTTAATATTAAAGATACTTCGTATGGCGGGTTATTGACAAATCAGGATGCGATGAAGACGATACAGAACATTAAATTTAAAGATAATCTCTGGATGATGTCGGGACAGAAACTGTTCATCAGGGGTATATTCGAGAATTTAGCCGATATAAATAAAACAGGTAAGAATAAAAAGCTGTCACCCGGCGGGAACGACTCCCTTGCGGCAAATGATACCACCGGGGAAGATACATCCAGGCTGACAGAACTATACAAAAAGATAAGCGCCGTATCCTTTTCAATAAAGATGTCCGGGGCTCTTGATATAGTTATGCAGAACGAATGCGATGACAATAATTCGGCCGAAGACCTGAAAAATAAAATGGAGGGAGTTTTTGCGCTGGCAAAGCTTTCGGCGCAATTTTCCAAAAAGACTCCGAGTGCGGTGACGAGGATCCTGGACAGAATTAACATCAAAGTCTATAATAATACCCTGCTTCTTGAAACGAAGCTGGATGAACAGCAGATAACCGATATCAGGAAGCAAAAAGTATTCTGAATTATATTTCACGAAATTTAATATAACAGCTCGTGATATCAGCAATTCTAAGCTCAGCTACCATAGGGGTGAATGCTTTTCTTGTTACTATCGAGACACACATCGAAAAACAGCTTCATCTCTTTACTGTTGTCGGTTTGCCCGATAATGCCGTAAAAGAATCACGCGAGAGGGTTTCCGCAGCAATACAAAATTCGGGATTTCGTTTTCCTAACCAGAAAATTACCATTAACCTTGCTCCCGCCGATATAAGGAAGGAGGGGAGCGGCTTCGATCTTCCTATCGCAGTCGGAATATTATGCGAAACAGAGCAGACGAGACCCGACCTGCTCAAGGATTATGTTCTTATAGGTGAGCTTTCGCTTGACGGCAAGGTAAGACCTGTCAGGGGTGTGCTTCCTATTGCCATGGAAGTAAAAAGGAACGGTTTGAAAGGACTGATAGTCCCTGAAGAGAACGCGAAGGAAGCCGCCATGGTGGAAGGCATAGATGTTTATCCTCTTGGTTCGCTGGAAGAAGTGGTCGAATTTCTAAACGGGTACGTACAGCCCGAACCGTTCAAAGTGGACCTTGACGAGATATTCAGGGTTGACCAAAAGAACATCATTGATTTTTCCGATGTGAAGGGACAGCACGAAGTGAAGCGTGCACTTGAGGTTGCAGCTGCAGGCGGGCATAATATCATAATGATAGGTCCGCCCGGTTCCGGTAAGACAATGCTGGCAAAAAGATTGCCTACCATTCTTCCCCCGCTGACATTCGAAGAAGCACTGGAGACGACCAAGATACATTCGGTCGCTGGAATACTAGCCGCCAACACAGCTCTTGTTTCGGTTCGTCCTTTCCGCTCACCGCATCACACTATTTCCGATGTTGCTCTTGTAGGAGGTGGGACTATCGCAAAACCCGGGGAAATATCTTATGCTCATCACGGTGTATTGTTCCTGGATGAACTGCCCGAGTTCAAGAAGAACGTGCTTGAGGTAATGCGTCAGCCGATGGAAGAGGGACGGGTGACTATATCGCGTTCAAAAATTTCTGTAGAATATCCCTGCAACTTTATGCTTGCGGCGGCGATGAACCCATGTCCCTGCGGTAATTTCGGTAACGTGAGCCAGGAATGCACCTGCACACCCCAGCAGATACAAAAATACATATCGAAAATATCGGGACCTCTGCTTGACAGGATAGATATTCATATTGTAGTTCAATCAGTAAAATATAAAGAGCTTTCCAGCAAAGTGTCTGCAGAGCCGTCACATCTGATAAGGGACCGTGTAATTTCGGCTCGCGGGATACAGCATGTGAGATTTGCGAACAAGAAGAATATCTATTCGAATGCCGATATGCAGTCTAAAGATATTAGGGAATATTGTTCGATAGATTCGGCATCGGAGGAGCTTCTTAAAATGGCAATCACGAAATTGGGTCTTTCCGCACGTGCCTATGACAGGATACTGAAAGTCTCGCGTACCATCGCAGATCTTGCAAACGAGGAAAGGATAAACTCAGCTCACATAAGCGAAGCTATACAGTACCGCAGCCTGGATAGAACCATGTGGCTGGGATAAAGAAATTTAAAATTTAAAAGTCAAAATTCAAAATTAGGCGGAAAGCTAGGATCAAATTTCAGAATATAGAAATGAGATTACTAAAGCACCTTTTTTGTGCACTAATAATAATATTTATTTTCTTTTCATGCTCTAAGCCAAAACCTTATATTAAAACTGTTTTCGAAGGGAAATGGGAAGATATCAGCGTAGAAACATATTTGTGGGCTCAAAGATATACGCTTTCGTTTAGAACGGATTCTTTTTATGTCACAAAGTTTGTTCACACTGATGTATATTCTCGTTCAAATTGCCATCCAAATCCATTAGATTGGTATGAATACTATTCAGGCTTATTCAAATATGATAATGACAGCATTTATTTAACCGGTTTCCGGACGGATTCTATTAATGAGAGACTGGAAATCTCGGAATGTGTAAAAAAAGTAGAATATAATGTATCATATAAGTATGAATTCAGGTCTGATACTTTAGTTTTGCTACCAAGAGAGGGGCGGAGATATAATGTTGAGAGACTTTCACCTGATGATGTAAAAAAGCATGAGAGAATATTAGCGATCTATCTGAAAAAGCAATGATTTAGCTAACCCCTCGTTCGACGACTCTCAGTCGTCGAACGAGTACTAAATAAGAAAACGCTAATTAAAAAACTACTCATACGACCACAGGGAGTGGGCGGACGAGTGCTAACAGTAAGCTACTCGTCGGACCACTGAGAGTGGTTCGACGAGTAGCATCCAAAAATTATTTAGGAATTATGTTATTAATACCAGAAACGATATATCACTTTTATGATAGAGGAAATAACAGGAGAAATATTTTTTTCAATGAAGATAATTATTTGTTCTTTTTAAGAAAAATACGAAAGTATTTGATTCCTCATTGTGATATTCTGTGTTACTGCCTTATGCCAAATCATTTTCATTTCATGATTTACACAAAAAGTGATTTTCATAGTGACAATTTCAATAATAACTGTAAAACATTATTGAGTTCGTATACAAGAGCGGTGAACATTCAAGAGGACGCGTCTGGCTCCTTGTTTCAGCAGCACGCAAAATTTAAAACGTTAAATAAGGCAGAGATTAAGAATCCCTCTTATGATGCCAATTATCCGTTGATCTGTTTTAATTATATACACCAGAATCCTATAAAAAAAGGGCTTGTTCAGAAAATAGAAGATTGGAAATATTCTTCTTTTTTAGATTATTACGGTATTAGGAGGGGAACTCTATGCAATCAGGATAGGGCACACGAATTATTAAATCTCCCCGCTGATAAAAAAGAGTTATACGAAATGACATGTAAGTTTGTAGAAGAGGATAAAATTAAGGATTTCATCTAAGGTAAACTACTCGTTCGACCACCGGGAGTGGTCGGACGAGTGCTAACAGTAAACTACTTGTCGGACCACTGAGAGTGGTTCGACGAGAATTAATACCACTACTTCAATAAAATTAATTTCTTCACATCCGAAAAGTCACCGGCTGTTAGTTTATAAAAATAAACTCCTGAAGCTACAGCGTCAGCAGACCATTTAAATGTATAGGTTCCCGGTGACAGCTTATCATTAAACAACACTGCAACCTCTCTTCCGATTATATCATATACAACGATCTTAACAAGGGGTTGTACGCCCTTGTTTGGAATATCAAACTTAATCGTTGTGCCCGGATTAAACGGATTCGGATAATTCTGATATAGCTTGAATTCTTTTGGTATAGTGCTCGAGATCGGTTTTATCCCTATCGGGTTCAGCGGACCGCCCGAGAAGCATTTTATTCTACCGTCCCTGCACTCTCCGATGAACTCAGCGGATGCATTTCCGTCGATACTGTTCAGCTTTGCAACCCTGTCTGCGCGGTAATCCAGGCTTGCTCCAAATAAGTATTAAAATAATACGGAACCGTTCTTGCCGTCAAGCACAAGCACTTTGCCCGGCTGTTGTGTACCTACAACTATTTCATGTATAGTATCACCGTTCAGGTCTCCCACATCATCAACATTCCTGATGTAAGAGCTTCCCGGTGATGCAGTCCACAGTATCGAATCTTTTTTGGAATCTATCCTGTAAACGGATTGCGGTCCTGAAAGGGTGATGTCAAGGAAGCCATTCTTGTCAAGATCATCGAGCAGTACTATTGTTCCGTTGTTGCTTGAACCGAGATTGTTCGACCATATCTGTGTTCCTGAATTCCCGTTGAGAGCGAAGATGTTGCCGCTAAAGCCCATTAACCCGACAATATCCTTGCCCCCGCTATTATTGATATCGGGTATTTCCTTTAAGCTCCAGATTGCACTGGTAACGGGGTAATTCCACATGATGCTTCCTAAATTATTGAACCCGTGCACGCCATATGTTCCTCCGTTGGTACCGTATCCGATGGCTCCTCCTGATTCGGTAGCTGCAACGTCATAAGTAAAATCACCGGACTGTGTTGAAATGAATATCTGCTGACCGGTTAATCCGTTAATACAGATCGCTGCATGCCTGCCTGCACCGTTACCCTGTCCGCTGGCGGATACAAGCACGTCCTTTATTCCGTCACCGTTGAAATCTTTATCCACCCTGACCCCCATAATATCTCCGTCTGCAGTTCCGATAGAATCGCCGAATTCCCAGATGACTCCGCCTGTTTTACCGGAAAGCGTATAGACCATTTCGTTGCCGCCGCCGTATCCGATAACAACGTCGGGAATACCGTCACCGTCAATGTCATCTCTTATCTGCATAGCGTCTTCCCAATCGACCGAGCCCGTATTGATAGAACCGAAATTAGTATTGAACTTCCACAGGATATCGGATGTCACTGATGAGTTGCCGTTAAAGCATATCGTCCAGTAATTCTCCGTTGTTACTATGACATCGTTGATCCCGTCACCGTTCACATCGCCTATCTGTTTGATGCTTGTCGGCTGGTAATCCTGATATGAAGTATTCGGATTATCGGGTATGTTTCCTTCCCACATAATATCGCCAAGAGCTGTCTGATTATTCACTCCGCTGCCCGAAAGATATATCTTCACCTGCGGTGAATTAACTGCATTCGATGTTATTACTGCTGAGTCATTGAAAGTTGCGGTAGCATTCGGGTTGAACCATATCCTGAACTGTTTCGTTTTCTGTGTATCGATGACTATCGGGAATGTTATTCCGGTATTATCGAACTTAAATCTCTGTGTCGAAAATGTTATCGAGCTTATTTGCAGAGGCTGGCTTCCTGCATTTGTAATGTTGAATAACCATCCGCACAGCGAATTAATTCTTCTTGAGCTCCAGTTATAGTTAGTTGCAGAGAGACTTATATAGCTGCCGTTGTAAACGCCCTTGCCCCTGAGTAATACAACCTTTACCGGTGTTCCCGCGTCATTGCTTGATATCCGGAGCTCACCCGATGTTGTATCATACGCATTTGGTGTGAAGTTCACCGTATAATTTTTCGAATTCCCCTGGGTAATCGTATCGGGAACAGTATTTGGCAGGATTGTAAACCGCGGATTGGTCATGGTAAAAGCGCTGATTATCAATGCTGCAGTGCCTGTATTGGATATACCGAGAGTTTGATTTGCAGTCTGTCCTATTATCACGTTGCCGAAGTTGATAAGGTTGGTTGTGGTTGTTATCTGCGGACTTCCCGCTCCCGTTAAGGAATATTTGTACAAAACTCTGTATGCATTTGCAGCTCCGCCGATCCTCTCAGCATTGAGCCAGAGGTACTGTCCGTCCCAGAAGAGTCCGCGCGGATTGCAGTCGCCGTCAGGATCCGGTGACGGGAAAGAGAATAACGTATCGCCCACTGCTTTCCTGTAAGCAAATATTCTTTCGGGAGTGCCGTCATTAAAAAAATCATTCACATATAATATCGTATCGCCCTTTGTTGTGATGCCCTGCGGCTGTTTGCCCCTCAACGGTATTGTATCCGTAATCAGCCTTGTGCTTAAGCTTATCCTATAAGCGTAAGTATAAGGATATGTGGGATAATCGGGATAGTAAACCGTAAACCATATCCCGCTTCCGTCATAACCGATACCTCCGATATAATCAGGTCTTCCGCCTATAACATTCGGAAGAGCAATGCTGTCGATAAGACTTCCTTGCAGATTAATTTTCAGAAGCTTTACAGAGGAGTTGATATAATCTCTTGCTATCCAGAGGCCGGAGCCGTCCCATGCAAGCCCGTGGTTGAAATCAAAAGGAGTAGTGAGGCTATCATTTACTATACCCGTCTTGGTGATTTTGTATAATTTTCCGTTGTAATCTGAACCAAGCCATAGTGTATCATTTACCTGTGTTAATCCCCAGAGATAGTTCATAGAATTATTGTTAGGTAAGGGATATGATGCTACAAGAGTCTGTGCGTGAGATCCGCTCGAAAGTATAAAAAAAAGAACAAAAATAGAGTATAGTATTTTGTATATTCGATTCATTAAAATCTCCTATTGAATTCTCTAAATTAACTTTATTGTGTTTAAGATAAAATTCAGAAGGGAGGTATAGGATATAACTATGTATTCATAGATTCGCGGTCATCTAATGAATTTTGCTTACAGTAAATTGCTCGCCAGCTCTGCCAGCTCGGAACGCTCGCCTTTCAGCAGGTTTACGTGAGCGTAGAGCTTCTGTCCTTTGAAATGCTCGATTAGATATGAGAGTCCGTTCGATTGTGAATCCAGGTAAGGATGGTCTATCTGGTAAACATCACCCGTGAATACAATTTTTGCACCCTCGCCGACGCGAGTGATGATGGTTTTTATTTCATGCGGGGTCAGGTTCTGCGCTTCATCCACGATGAAATATATCCTCTGCAGGCTCCTGCCCCTGATATAGCTTAACGGTTCGATCACAAGTTTTTCTTCCTTCAGCATCTGCATTATCGCCTGGTTCTGCTTATCTGTCTCGCCAAACTGGTCCTGTATCACTTTCAGGTTGTCCCAAAGAGGCTCCATATAGGGAGCGAGCTTTTCCTCCACCGCCCCAGGAAGGAATCCGATATCCTTGTTGCTCAAGGGTACTACGGGACGTGCTATGTATATCTGCCTGTAGTTCTTCTTTACATGGAGTGAAGATGCAAGTGCAAGAAGTGTTTTTCCGGTCCCTGCTTTACCCGTGAGCGAGACAACAGGTATTTCTGAATTTATTAGGGCATCTACGGCGAATGTCTGTTCTGAATTTCTGGGTTTGATGCCGTATGCTACAGTCTTATCAATCCTGTGAAGCTTCTCCATCCTTAGGTCGAGATATGCAAGAACAGAACGTGAAGTATTTCTTAAGATATAAAATTTGTTAGGAACAAGTTCTGTATCTACTTTTTTAAATGCTTCTTTCGCGGTAATCTCAAAAGGAGGTTCGTAGAGCTTTACGATTATATCATCATTGAAGTTCTCTACTATTTCCTTGCCGCTGTAGAGTTCCTCAACATTCCCGATCCTGTCCGATGCGTAATCTTCGGCATATACACCGATAGCTTTTGCCTTCATACGCAGGTTCACATCTTTGGTGACGAGAATCACCTGTCTTTTGGATTCGAACCTGTGCTGGAGGTCAAGCGCTGCGCTTAGTATCCTGTGGTCGGGATTATCTTCCCTGAATATCTGTTTTATCTCGTTATTGATTCCTTTTGTAATAGCTATGGAGACTTTGCCTTTGCCTTTCCCGAGCCGTATACCGCCGTTGAATAACGCCGAACCGCTCAGCGAATCGAGCGTACGTGCAAATTCACGCGCATTGAGATTTATTACCTGGCTACCCCGTTTGAAATGGTCCATTTCTTCGATCACTGCAAGCGGTATAACTACGTCATTTTCCTCGAATTGCATTATAGAAGAGGAATCATGGAGGATCACATTAGTATCGAGCACAAATATTTTAGGTATCTTTTTCTTCATAGTATACTATTTGGAATATAAAATTCGGATGGAATTTTTCGGAGTGTGGATAAGTATCTATTTCCTATAAACGTGTTAATGAGTCTATTACAATTAATCCTGTTAAATATAACAACTTTTTAGCATTATATAAACCTTATTATAAATTGACATATAATAATTTTTATTCAGACTATGATTGCATAATTACTTACAGGTTACGTACAGTTAATAAAACATGCCCGGAAAGAAAACTTCGAAACCTAGACAACCCGTTCATATCCGTTCTTTCAAAAGTATTATAGCTTTTTGCCGAACAATATTTTTCAAAGCACAGATACCTTATTGCTTTTTATTCTTATATTTTCATATTATCTTTAAGTATAGGCATACCTTAACAACTGAATTACGGGGAGGATCTGGATGAAAAAAAGAATGCTTTTTCTATACGTAACTCTTATTATATCATTAACATTCTCTGCAAACGCATATTCACAGAATCTTAAACACTCCTCTGTATTCATAGTAAATCATAGTTTTTTGAAAATAGACAGCACACCTGTCAAGCTTCATGAAAAAAGTCCTTTCTTAGCAGGAAGTTTATCATTTATTCTACCGGGACTCGCGGCAGGTCAGTTGTATAACGAACAATACGGAAAATTTCTGCTGCATCTGGGGATATCCGGATTATGTTTTTTTCTTTTTACAAGAAGTTTTGGTTTCGGCGGGGATGCAGGTAGTACAGTATCATTATTATGTTTTGCAGGTTATCTTTTCAACTGGGTATTTACTATAGTTGATGCTGTTGCCTCAGCTAACCGGATAAATGATGAAATAGTAAAACAAAAACAAAGAACGGTATTAAAGAAGTTTAATATAGGATTTGGTTTGAACAGGGATAAACAATTTAATTTTAAGATAAGCTGGACATTTTGAAATATATTAAAGTTTCTTTTTTACAACATCTTATAGTGTCTTATTAATTAATCATTAATATTATGAAGACAATAACCAGTCCTCTCCTCATAATCACTTTTCTTTTGATCTTAACAGGTTATGTATTCTCCCAAAATCAAACCAACGTTGCAAATATTTTATCTGGCAAAACGTATAAGATAGTATTATTTGATGATACTGAGATATTCGGTAAAGTTATTTCGGTCGACTCTGCTAATATCACTGTCGAAACGCAGAACCGCGCTAAAGTTATCGTCCCGAGGAATAATATCCTGTATTATACCACCGATCTTACTCCGTCAAAATATAATTGTTTACTTTCGCTGCTTGGCGGTGTGAGCCTTTTTTCGAAGGATAACGATTACAATACTTACAATAATGGTTCAACGGTCGGACCCAATTTCGACCTGGGGTTCATATATTTTCTCTCAGGCACAAAGGCGGTCCAGATAGATGCCGCGTACACGTATTACAAAGCGAAATATGATTTCTATAATAATTATAACACGGATCCGCATTACCAGGAGACTTTTAGCGGAGGAAATGCTTCACTGTTCTCTTTCAAAGGGAGCATTATGTTCGGAAGATTCGAGCCAGCTGAAAGGATAATACTGTGTGCATCACTTGGTCTCGGAATTCATTATACGGCGCAGCAGCAGGTGACCGAAAGCTATTGGTACCAGCCATACCCGGACACGACCTGGAAGCAAGGAGCTTATATTACCCCGGCACACAATGATCTGAATGCACTTATCAGCATAGGCGGGTCAATGGGATACAGGTTCTCCAAGAAATTAGGTGTAAAAGTTGAAATGGAGTACGACATCGTGACAGGAGGTTATGCATTCTTTTTCCTGGGAGGAAGAAATTATTTCGCGCTCCGAGGAGGGATATTTTATATATTTTGAAGATCAGATCATGAATCACTATTTTTTATCAATACTCGTTTTGTTCTGCTTTGCGTGCTCTTCCTTCGCTCAGAGCAGTACCGGTTTGCACTTGAAAGAGCATGATAGATCGCTTACAACCCTCAAAAATAACTATGCAGAAAAGTTAACATGTTTTACAGGCAAAAAAACACCAATGTTATCCGGAACCCCTTACAAGGATACAACGGATGAATGCAACATTATATTGAACGATGGTTTATTATTAAATGAAGTAAGATTGCTCGATGTTACTGACAGCACATTCACGGTAACCAAAAGCAGCGTTGACAGAGTGTTCCCGCTGGGAAAGCTCCGGAGAGTTACGTTCGTAAATCATGGGTTCTGGACAGGATTTGCGGTCGGAGCAATTGCGTCAGTTGCGTTCTGGGGTGTTGTAGGTTTGGCGGGCGATAATAACGATGGGCACCCGGATTTCGGGAGGGGATTCGGTTTTCTGATAGGATTAATTCTGGCAGTACCCACGGGCCTGGTTACAGGTATCATCGGAGAATTTGTGGTAACTAATGATGATTATGATTTCACAAATATCAATCCGGAAGCAAGCTCAAAACGTCTCAGAGCTATCATGTTGAAGCATAAATAATAACAAAGATAGTTTAACAATATCTTGTATCTCCAAATACAAAGCCCGCCTGTCCGGCGGGCTTTTACTGTAATAAAATAAGTTAGGGTGTCCGCTGCTGCGGAGGGGGAAACATCCTAACTATTTAAGTGAGAAAATCACTTCAGTATTACCATCTTCTTCGTACTGATAAAATCTCCGCTTGTCATTCTGTAGAAATATATCCCGCTTGAAAGACCTGTTGCATCGAAGTTCACGGAATATGAGCCAGGGTTCAATTCACTGTTAACCAGCACAGCTACATTTCTTCCCAGGATATCATAGACCTGTATCTTTACCACCCCTCTTTGTGCTATAGAATAATCTATCTTTGTAACCGGATTGAACGGGTTTGGATAGTTTTGGCTTAGCGAATATGACACAGGTACATTGTTAGTATGGATTCCGGTCATGACCAATCTGTCAAAGTAAACCCTTCGGTTTGAACCATCCAGTCCCGTCCATACAGCACCAACATCGCCCCCTGTGTTATAATATTCCATAAGGAACGGGATATAGTTGCGTGGACTGCTCACGGGCGGGTGTTCACTTATCTGAAGAGGAGTCGAGAATGTAGTCGGTGCAGAGTTAGTTGCACTCGTATACATAAGTTTATCTGATGTGTTGGTTGACCCTGTGCTGTCAGAGAAATAGATAATATCTGCGCCGCTAACAGCCGCCCCTAAGGTAAAATGCTGTATATCGAAATAATATTCATCAATGTTGGGATTATTAGCTAAAGGGGCAGGTGTAGAATAGTTCGCGCCTCCGTTCATGCTGAGTATGTACATTATATCTCTTGAACCGGGAGCACCGCTTGTATATAAGAACCATGAAAAACTGCCGTTCAGGTTACCTCCGAATTGATCCTTTGGTGTACCTGCAGGAATGATGCTGGTTAAAAATGCGATCGATGATAAGGAACCGATAGATACTTCACGGTAGCGGGCTATAGTGATCGCACAGGTTGTTGTGTCGGATACTGCAGTCAGCTGGTAGTATGCGAGTATGCAAGTATCACCGGAACCTGATTTATAAATGAAAGGATTAGCTGCTGTGCTCGTGACCAATCCTCTTTGTGACCATGTCACGCCTCCGGTAGATGAAGCATATCTTGGCAGAGAACCGCTGTAAAGCGAATCGGGGAAGAGATAAAATCCGCCCGTCGATGATGCCCAGCAGTCAAAATCCCTGTATCCTCCGTTTAAAAATGTCCTCAAACTGCTTGAAGTGAGTGGCAGGTTAACCTTAAGAATAAAGATCTGACCTTCGTAGGGACCGGCACCCAGAAGTGCTACGCAGTAAATTGAATCAAGCCCGCTTCGAACCATTCTTGTTTTTGCTATAACTGTTGCAGGAGAAACTGTTATTACAATCGACCAATTCACTCCGTTGTTTGTTGATCTTAATATTGATCCGCATGTACCCGGTGATAATGATGAATCGGGTATGGCTATGTAAAGTGTATCCGTTGGTCTTACGAGTCCCGAGCATCTCCCTAATGGTTCATAGTTCGAAACCAGAAGATCAGTCCCCCAATCGTTCAGGTTTCCGATATAGGGTATGGGCGGGTCATGGACGATGGCGGTGATCGGTTGTTGAGAGTAATTTGTCAGTGTAGCAGTTGTCAGCAGGAGTAAAAGGAATATAGTTTTTTTCATTTTAACCTCCTTGAAGTTAATTTGTGGGTGAGAAACTAAGCATAATTTATATCTTATTTTCTTTAAAAGCACTATAAGGATAAATCATATTTTGGTAAATATTGCTTTACTATTTGTAATTCAGCCATCTTTCCTCCTTCTGAAGACGTCATCACGAATGAGTTCGTAGATATATATAATAAATCCGAGAAGATATTTTAATATTTTCTTCCAATCCATTTGGAAACTCCTTTCTTGGTTAGTTTATAGGTAGGTTAGTCATGTATGAATATTATACCGGAAAAATAGGGTGGCATAAAAAAAGCTGGTGATGAACCAGCTTGAAATAATAAACTTAAAATTTTTCACGTTTCTACTTCAGCAAAACCATCTTCGTCGTTTTCGTAAACTCGTTGGAAATCAACTTATAAAAATATACCCCGCTCGGATAATTTGATCCATCGAATTCTACTTCGTAAGTTCCCTCTTTTAATTTTTCATTCACTAACACAGTAACCTCATGACCGAGAATATCGTAAATTTTAAGTGTGACATTCCTCATCCCCTGTTTTTCACCATTATCAATGGCGGGGGGAGCTACATCGAATTTTATTTTAGTAGTGGGATTGAAAGGATTAGGATAATTTTGGAATAATTGACACTTCTCAGGAACTCTTGTCGATATCGGTTTAATTCCGATCAAATCCGCAATTTTTATTCCAAATGTGCCCCACTGGGATGAATCCCTGGGTACAAAAGCTTCGCCTGTTACTGGTGCGGTAGCAAGGTTCATTCCAGTCCTGTTGAAAATGGTATAAGGAAATGTATTGCCGCCATCGGTTGACACCTGGACCTTTAAGCCCTCAACATTTTCGCTGCCATAAGGTGCGTACGCCCAATCAAATTTGATTGAATCGTTTAAATTAATATTGTTATATACTCTCGATTTTAAATAATGATAGCTTGGGCTTGTCCATGACGCGCTCATTAAAAGCATCACGATACTTTTAGTTCCTCCAAATGAAGGACCGTTGGCTATAGTTGAAAGCGAAAAATTGACGTTGTCTGTATTCGTGATTGTCCATCCTGCTGGCAGCATACCTGTCTCGAATGGTTCCAGATAAAATGATGAATTCGAATCAAGCTTGTTATTCTGTTTTGTAGATTGAATCACATTTTCGAAAGGTAACGATTTATTCTTACCCCCTGCATTAACAATATTTACCTGATTTCTGGATTTGGCACAATTTAATACTTCCTTAGTATTATCATTTTGCACGAACACTGCAGTATATATCATTGAATCAACCCAGTTAGACTCTCTGTGATATTTGAGAGAATAATTATATACTCCGGGTGATGTTGGAATTGCAATTCCATTTGTATCAGGGTACATCCTCCTGAATACATCATAAAACTCTTTTTCACCGTTGCTTCCGGGCGGATTTGTATAATGAATGTGTCTCTCAATCGCATTTATACGAAGTCTGTAATTACCCTGCGGAAGCGGGGAGTAGATGATAAGCGTTGTATTTGCCTGAATAGTATCTCCGAAAAGTCTTGTATCAACTACGCTTAAGCTGATTGGTGAACCGGCTGCTAATCTTGTTCTGTAGGGTGTATACAAAAACAAAAAATTCGTATAAGGATAAATATTCAAATATACTCCGTCCACATTAAGTACGGGGACATTATTTATCGGATAATAATTAATACGGTTCCTGATCTGTGCCGGATTTGAAGTGTACATTGGATCACCTGCTGCGGGCCACCAGGCATGATATTTAATTGCTACTATTGTATCGAATCTAGAAACAATAAATGTATCAAGATATGGATTACTGGTGCCGCACGCGGGACAGGATACATTTGTATATGCTTCGAACAAAACATTTCTTCTTGCTCCGGGTAAATAAAAAGTATTTTGAGATATTGTATCATTATTTGGATTTTGGTCATTAGAAAGCGATGACCATGCTTTTAATGTGTAATTTGTATTGGGACTAAGTGTTATACTGTCAAAAGTAACCTCTAATGCGCGGTGATTATCTATAACCGCTATTTGCTTAACGCTCGAATAGCTGCCGGGAGTTATTTGTAAGGTAACATTAAAGGGCGCTGTGATATTCATTCTCCCTTCATTTAAAAATGAGATTTTTGGGGCGAGGGTGAAAGTATTATTTCCATAGATAGAGTAACATGTATCTTTTGATATATTATTGATTGAGAGTGCAGCAATATCATTGTAAAATCTGTTACCGATTGAAATATTATCTATGTATAGATTATTTCCCATGAGATTTGTAGTTATACACTGAACCACAACATTGTTCATTGAGGTAAAACCCTTATCTCCATCAGAGAGAAAGGATAAACTTAATAGCACTACAGTTATGATATAAAAAATTGTAGTTTTTTTCATTTTAACCTCCTTGAAGTTTGTTTGTGGGTGAGTAACTGAGCTTAATTTATATCTTATTTTCTTTAAAATCACCCTATAGATAATTCATATTTTAGTTCAAATTTCATTATAGGGATGAGAAATCCTTAAAAAGAATTACATTTACCGTTTTTTTGCAAAAAATATATGTACCGGCAAAATAAATTGAAAGGTTCTTATAAAAAAAATCAAAATTTAAGCGGATTTACTATCAAAATCCGCTTTTTTTGTTGCATGATTTTTGCATATTGAAACGACTGAAAAGTATGTATATTTATTTAATATTTTAAATAGACTAAAATGTTAAAATATAAAATACTCCTTATAACTTACTTACTCATTTCTTTTAATTCTATTTCTTATTCTCAGTCAGGGTGGGTACTGACGAACTTTAATCTGAATTATCAAGCCAGAGCAATTATTTCGCATAATGAAAATATTTATTATGGTATTCTGGGTGGAGGAGTAGAAAAATCAACGGATAATGGTGAGACAGTGACTTTGATCAGCGGCGGAGTACCAGATGTAAACGTTACATCTTTGTTGCACGGGGATAATGATCTTTTCGTCGGAACGGTTTCTATGGGGATTTTCCGAACTACTAACGAAGGTTTAAATTGGTCACAAAAAAATAATGGTTTGCCGGTTAATTGGTCAGTTAATAACATAACCTCTGCAGGTAATTATTTATATCTTAATACTTTTCTAAGTATATTTTGTTCTTCTGACAATGGTGAAAACTGGGTAAGCATAACTTCTAACCTGCCTGATACAACAATAAGAACTATCTACAGCTATGATTCTTTTCTTTTTACCGGTGTGACCATTAATGGAGTGTATTCGTCAACCAACAACGGGATCAGTTGGTTTAGTGCAAACGATGGTCTGCCCATAAATTCAACACCTTGGTGTTTCTGTAAAATAAATAACACGTTGTTTGTCAGTATATACGGATATGGTATATACAAAAGTATTAATAACGGAATGACCTGGACTCCCACAAATGATGAATACAAAGTTCGTATTACCTTGGCTATGATAAACAAAGATAATTATCTTTTTTTGGGTACACATGCATATGGAGTTTATTATTCTTCAAATTATGGAAATAGCTGGATCGCAATTAACGAGGGCATATATGAATACCAGGGCATCCCGGCTTTTGCAGTCAACAGTATCTATATTTTTGCGGGTACTTTTGGCAATGGTGTGTATCGTAGATTATTATCCGAAATTATTGGAATAAAGACAAGTTCCGAATTCATGCCTAAATCCTTCACCCTCTCCCATAACTACCCTAACCCATTCAATCCAACCACAAAAATTAAATTTGATATTCCCCCTTCGAAAGCCTACAGCCTCGTAGAGGGGGCTAGGGGGATTATAACGAGGTTAACCATCTGCGATATCCTCGGCAGAGAAGTTGCCGTGCTTGTAAACGAGCAGTTGACTCCCGGCACGTATGAAGTCCAGTGGAATGCAGAAAACAACCCGTCAGGAATATATTTTTATAGATTGGAATCCGGTGCATTTATTGAAGCCAAGAAAATGGTGTTGATGAAGTAATCTAAGATATAATAGATTTAATAGCTCAGCTGTTTGTACTACTGGGCGCTGACCAATATAGAATTCCAGCTACCCAATCGTTCTCCATTGCAGACTAAACAATTCCCTTTAATTTATTTCGTCTATTTCCTATCTTTGAATTGAATGAGTGATGTGCGTGATAGGTCAGTAAGTGATATAAAAATAGAAAATGTGCAATTAGCCTAAAGATTTCAAGGAAATAACTTAGCGGGATAAATTCCACTAGAAGCCCTGTCTGCCTATAACAGGTAGACGTGTTGCAGGCAAGCACATGTGAAGAAGAATTTTCGTAATCTCTAATTTTGAAATTTAACTTTTAATTTTTAATTTATTTGCGGGAGTGGTCCCGCTTTCAGCGGGATAAATTCCACTGGCAGACACATAGAGAGGAATGACTTTTTCGTTCCTTGTAAACTTTGAATTTTTAACTTTTAATTTTTAATTTATTTGCGGGAGTGGTGGAATTGGCAGACACACCATCTTGAGGGGGTGGCGCTCACAAGGCGTGGGGGTTCAAGTCCCCCCTCCCGCACAGAAGGGTACATACAGTACCCTTTTTTACTTTTATTGGCTATCTTGAGAAGGTGGCCCCGAGTTCTAGGGGTGGGGGTTTCCCGCAGGGATACATCCCTCCCGCACAAAAGGATGCAGGTAGCATCCTTTTTTTTAGTTTACGCGCCATCATTGAGGGGTTGTTCCGGGGACTCGGTGTGGGGGTTTCCCGCAGGGATCCGTTTCTCTCGCATAAAAGGACACCGAATGTGTCCTTTTATTATTATAAATACATGAATGAATAATAAATCATCAGAGACCATTCACGAAATCAAATTTTACAGATCAATGCCAGGTCTTATGTACAACATCGCTCGGGTAATTCACCTGGAAGTTTAAATTGTTCTGGCCGAGATTTATCGTCTCAAATACTAGTGCGAAATATTCACCCTGTTTTGGTCTGCGGACCTCAACCTTCTTTGCATAGGATGCATCTCCGACATTATTAAAGTTAGAGAATTCGAACTGTATGAGCGTGCTTCCAGACTTGCCGTAGTATGCATATTTATATACGGAATAATTTGTCTTATCTACCCAATATTTTCTGGTGATGGTTCCCCTTACTAATTGAACCACATATTGTGATGTTTCTTCAGTATAAGAAAGAATGTCCGTCTTGGCTTTGGGAATGTGAACACTGCCCGAAAATACATTTAATAGGTCATCGAAAGTGCATCTGACTTTTGCGAGTGATCCTATATTTACTATCGTACTGCTGCCTGTTATGACCTCGTCAGCCCTTGCATTATAGAAAGTGAAAGTTTTTCTTCCGAAATGAGCTTCGGCAATGTTTATACCGAGCGGTCCGGTAATATTAAACCAAACGTCATCTTTCTTTTTTGCTTTGATATCGATAGACCCCGAGTTATCGATATCCTTGGTTTTTATGGTAACCTCTCCTTCTGAAATGATATTGTCAATAAGATCCGAACGGCGGTTCACTTCTTTGATAATATTTGATATAAATAATTGAACTGTATCACCGGATAAAGAAGAGTTAGTGGTATCATTATCCTGCGCATCGGTTCGATTTGAAAACGATAGGGTTATGAAAATAAACGGGAGTAAAAATATTGCTTTCATAGGGATTTTACTATAACTATTAGAAATTAATTGTTAAATTATACAATAATTTTTAAAATTACATCACTTAATCACAGTATTTGTTGATATTAGCCCGGATTTAACAAAATTGAGTCGTTTTTTCTGATGTAACTGTGTATAATACCATTTTTTTATAGAGGATGAACCCCACACGTGCCGAGATCGATTTTACAAAGCTTGCTTATAATCTCGATCATATAAAAAAGCATTTACAGAGAAAAAGTTTACATAAAAGAATAAAGATATGCGGAGTTGTAAAAGCTAATGCATACGGACATGGTATCGAGGATGTAAGCAGGGCGCTCGTTGATCTGGGTACGGATTATCTGGGTGTTGCTAATTATGATGAAGCGATGAGATTAAGGAAGCTGAACCCGGATATACCGATTCTCGTTTTCGGTACTTTAATACACTCCAAGATCGAACCCGAAAAATATGTCTCGGTGCTTCTTAAATATGATCTGATAGCCACTGTAGCATCGCTGGATACAGCCCGGTTCCTGGACCATTACAGCAGTATGCTCAGGAAAAAGTTCAGGGTGCACATTAAGGTGGATACGGGAATGAAGCGAATCGGCTTCGATGTGAAAAGAGCGTATCAAAATATCTTGCAGGTTCTTTCTTTAAAAAATGTTCTTGTTGAAGGCATCTATACACACTTTGCAACCTCAGAAGCAAAGAATAAATCATTTGCATACAACCAGTTGAACAAGTTCTTTGACCTTCTTGAAAAGTTGAGGAAGGACGGAATTGAATTTCCGCTTGTACATGCGGCAAACAGCGGGGCAATACTCGATATAGAAGAATCGTATTTCGATATGGTAAGGCCCGGTATGATCCTGTACGGGTATTATCCTTCTAACGATGTAAAAAATAAGATAGAGCTTAAGCCGATAATGAACTTTAAGTCCAGGGTAATGTACATTAAGAAGGTGGAAGCCCGGACCAGCATTTCATACGGCAGAACATATTATACAAAACGTCCTACGTTCATAGGTTCAATACCGGTGGGTTACGGAGATGGGTACTGGAGGATACTCAGCAACAGGTCAAAAGTACTGATAAACGGAAAATTTTACCCCGTGGTTGGTACGATCACGATGGACTGGCTTATGATCGACCTCGGGCAAAAACCATCTGTCCGTGTGGGAGATGATGTTCTTCTTATGGGACAGGAGAACGGCATAAACCTCGGGGCGGATAAACTGTCAAGGATAGCAGGAACCATACCTTATGAAACCGTGTGCGCGGTTGCTGACAGGGTAAACAGAATTTATTTTAATAAATAACATTTTGCAATAATAGATAATGGATTTTAAAAAAGACTATATAAATTATGTTTTGCATAATGTAATTAATTCGGGTGCGGGAGTTTTTGATGATAGGATTGCATTGCGAAAGCTCCTGCAGAAGGTCATCTCCGCAGATGATATAGGAAAGACAACGTTCCTAATCGGTAAAACAGCGGGGCTCGAACTTTTATTTAAATATATTCTTTATATTTCCGATAAAATTGATAAATCACAGGTAACCATATTTAACCTGAAAAATAATTTTGACTATGATGTGCAGAACCTGAAACGAATTTGTGGGAAGGTACAGTTGACGGGGAATGGCAGCGCACATCGGGAAGAGAAGGCAGCTCCCGGGATAAAAGCAGAAGAAATAACTGCCGGGGAAACAGCAGAACCACTAAAGGAAGAGAAAGAACAGGAATCAACCGGTAAAACGGAAAAGGCAATTGAGTTACCCGTGCACACCGAAGAAACTGTGGAGGAACACGTGCTGCCGGAGGAAATGACACTGATTGAAAATAAAGAAACAATCACTGAAAGGACCGAAGTATTCGAACTCCCCGACATGAACAAAGCACCGGATAAGATCCCGGAAGAAATAAAATCCGAAGGTGCTTCTGTAGAAGAAAAAATAGAGGCTGAACCCGTAATAAAAGCGGAAGAAACACCCCCGGCTGAGCCTGTAAAAACTTTGATACCACTGGAAACAAAAGAAAGAGAAACTGAATCAGCAGGCGGTGAGATCGGTTATACATCTGAAAGTGAGTTTGAACGGCGAAGTGCTTCAAAAGAAGAACCGGTTGCCAATGAGGTATATTACAAGTTCGAGACCAGGTTCTTTGAAGATGTGAAAATACTCGAAAAGCTTTTCTATTCAATACGAAAGGAAACCCGCGGGAAAGAATTATCAAAAATTAACGAAAGACTGCTGCAGGAGTTTACAGAGATCATCGAAATATCAAGCGAGCTCTCAGATCTGAGCAGGCAGCTTTCCCTTGATATAACGGCAGATATTTTCTTTACGATTAATCTTTACTTCACGAGGGCTATAAAATCACCGGCAATCATTAATCGCGAAAGGATGATATTGCTTAACTCCTCTCTTGCACTTGTTAATAGTCTGGTCAAGGGGGAAAATTATCTTGATTACGATAAAGTTGTCGAGAACATGGAGTCATTGAGGAACGAACTGTTAAGACCCTCTGCCGCATTACCGAAAAAAGAAAAGAAATTACCAGTTAAAGAAGCACCCGAAGAACAGAAGCAGCCGGAAGTTGTACCGCCTGTTGTTCACCCTATTGAAAAGATGAAATCGCGTTACCCGAAGGAAATATTCCCAAAACCCCCTGCAATGAAGGTCATTGATACGGAAGGTATCAACTTTAAAATGAGGTATCTTGTAAAGGAATTTGAGAATAAATTTCTTAGTCTTGCGGATATTCAGGGAGCTTACATCAAGTTTGATGCATTGGAAAAAGTTGACGATCTTAATAATTATTTGAGGATAATTGCCAAAATATCCTCCGATGTAGAGATGGAAGATGTGTTAAAGCTTTCGGAAGTATCTTACGTATTTTTGAAATATCTTAAAGATTACCGCATGGACCTGATGCAGCCCGAGATACAGCAGATCGTAAAATACATCATCTTCACTTTTAAAATGCTTCTGACCAGCAGAAGACCCGAAGATTTTAATGTACTTGTGCAGTACTTAAACAATCCCGTAAAAATATTCACGGATACATAGCAGTTGATACAAAGAGAAATCAGATAAAAATAGCAAGGAATAAATATACATGAAATCTTATGCAATAATAATGGCGGGGGGAGTTGGAGCAAGGTTTTGGCCGTACGGATCATTAAAGCTTCCCAAACAATTCCTACCAGTTGCTGATTCTTCCGATACTATGCTGCAGATGACGATCAAGAGGATAAAGGATATCATTCCCTATGAGCGGATATTCATCATCACCAATGCGCAGCATGTTAATGAAGTGAAGAAGCAGGTCCCGAGGATACCTGCAGAAAATATAATCGGTGAGCCTATGGGGCGGAATACCGCGCCGTGTGTCGGGCTGGCTGCTATAATATTAAAACAGTTCGAAGAAAAAGCAAAGATGCTCGTAGTGCCCGCCGATCATTTGATATCGAACCAGGAAGCATTCAAAATTACAGTAACTGCCGGGCTTACTTTCATAGAAGCAGAGGATGCTATAGTAACTCTTGGCATCAATCCCACCCACCCGGAGACAGGTTACGGATATATCCAGTTCGTAGATGATACATATCTGACCGTAGAGCCCGTCAAATCAGAGATGGTTAACATATACAAAGTAAAAACATTTGCCGAAAAGCCGACCACCGAGACCGCAAAGCAATTTCTCATGAGCGGGGATTTTCTCTGGAACAGCGGCATGTTCATTTTCCGTTCTGATACGATTTTAGAGGAAATAAAAAGATCTCTCCCGGATCTATACCATGAGTTGCTGAAGGTCGAGAAGGACATTCATACCAATAAATTTACATCGACTCTCGGGAAGGTCTACAGCCAGATCAGAAGCATCTCCATTGATTACGGGGTTATGGAGAAAGCACAAAATGTTTACGTGATAAAAGGAAATTTTATCTGGAGCGATCTCGGAAGCTGGGATGAAGTGTACCGCATCAAGACCAAAGATAAGAACAATAATATGGTTAGCGGCGACGCGTTCATTAAAGATTCGAAGAACAATCTTATAATGTCTACCCGGGGATTTACGGGATTGATAGGTATCGAAGATCTTATTGTCATAAACACGAAAGAAGGATTGCTGATATGCAAAAGAGGACGTTCACAGGAAGTAAAAGAAATAATAGATTATCTAAAAAGAAAGGGACTTACTGAATTCTTATGATAACCAAAATTTCCCATATTGGCATTGCAGTTAAAGATCTGAATGCAGCGAAGCAATTATATAAACAACTGCTTCAGGCTGAACCGTCTGACGATGAGATAGTTGCCGAACAGAAAGTAAAAGTGACAAAATTTAAAGTCGGAGAATCTACGATAGAGCTTCTCGAACCTACTTCCGGAGATTCACCGATCGCAAAGTTTATCGAGAAAAGGGGGGAAGGGATCCACCATATAGCGTATGAATCGGATAAGATACAGGACGACCTTAAGCGTCTAGGCTCACAGGGTTTTAACATCATAAATAGAGAACCCTCTAAAGGTTCGGATAATATGCTGATCGCTTTCATCAGACCTAAATCAGCTTCAGGTGTACTTACGGAGATATGCCAGCATTAAGGAAATTTAGATTTTCAAACTAAAAGAAAGCCAATGGGACCGGTCAATCTTTATGATTTTGAGGAACTCGCAAGACAGAAGCTTACAACGATGGCTTACGATTATTATTTTGGGGGCGCCTGTGACGAAATTACGCTCAAAGAAAATCATACGGCTTATGACAGGATCCGCTTAAAACAAAGGGCTCTTGCTAACGTGAGCAGCCGCGATCTTTCTTGTACAGTTCTTGGTGAAAAGCTTTCATTCCCTGTAATGGTTGCTCCCATGGCATTCCAGTGCATGGCTCATCCGGAGGGAGAGATAGGGGTTACGAAAGCATGTTCAGCTGAAGGAATTATCAACATACTCAGCACGCTCTCCACCACAGCCGTAGAAGATGTGGTAAAAGCTTCCCGGACATCAGTGTGGTTCCAGTTGTATGTATATAAAGATAGGGATGCAACGAGAAAGCTTGTCCAGCGTGTGATTTCAGCGGGCTGCAAAGCGCTTGTGGTAACCGTGGACGCTCCGCTTCTCGGGAAGAGGGAAAGGGATGTTCGCAACAGGTTCGTCCTTCCTGACGGATTGTATGTGAAGAATATGAGCGCTGCGCTGACCGGAGGAAATGCACTGGAAGAAGGCTCCGAGCTTGCGGGCTACTTCGCTTCCGAACTTGATCCATCATTACGATGGAAAGATGTGGAGTGGTTCAAGTCGATTGCGGGAAATTTGCCCGTTATATTAAAAGGAATTACATGCGGAGAGGACGCTGAGCTTGCTGTGGAACACGGTGCCGACGGGATAATAGTATCGAATCACGGTGGTAGACAGCTCGATACGTGCAGGGCGACTATCGATATATTACCGGAGGTAATAGTTGCTGCTGAAGGGAAGATAGAAATTTTGATAGATGGGGGAATAAGAAGAGGAACCGATATAATAAAAGCTATTGCACTGGGAGCAAAAGCCGTACTGCTCGGCAGGCCTATGCTGTGGGGACTTGCTGTAGACGGCACGAATGGCGCGAAGAAAGTTTTACAGATACTGAAAAAAGAATTTGACCTTGCGATGGCTTTATGCGGATGCAGGAATGTGAAGGAAATAAGCAAGGATCTGATAGCGTAGCATTCTCATCTTTCCATAACCTCACTTTCGCTGCCTTTCGATGACTCGACTCGTTGAGCGGAACGGGCAGGCAGGAATAACAAAGACTGAATCAGGATAACAAAAAGCGGGAAAGATCATAAGCCGAATTCTGTTGGTTCTTTCGAACCATGCAGCCATTTATCTAAGCAACCTACCCTGTAGCGCTGCATCCCGGAGGATGCTCGGACGGGCAGCCCTCAGCAATAACAAAAGCGCGTTACTATACATGGTCTTGCACTCTGATGGGGTTTATCTTGCACCTCACGGTCACCCGCGGGGACGGTGGGCTCTTACCCCGCCTTTTCACCCTTGTCCGCCGTAAGCGGACGGTACGTTTTCTGTGACACTTTCCGTTGCGCGGGGTTTGCCCCCGCACACCCCCGGTTGAATATCTCCCGGGGCATCCTGCCCTTGAGTGTTCGGACTTTCCTCAGTGCTTTCACACCGCGGCTGCTTATTCTTTCCCGCTGATACTGAAAAACTCTTATTTTATTTTCCTGTCGATAGCAAGATTTGCAAGCTTATCGGCATTCTTATTCTTTGACCTGTCTATATGTGAAACGGTATACGGAATATTAAGTTTCTTGATGATAACGTGGAATTTATTATTTAAAAGAGCCAGGTCAGGGTCTTTTGCCTGGTAATCGAAATTGATCTGGTTCACTATAAGTTCACTGTCCGAATAAAATTCCACCGAGTCGAAATCAACTTCGATATTGGTCCGGAATTTCTTTATTATATCCAGGCTTTTTAATATAGCCCTGTACTCCGCCTGGTTATTGGTAGCTTCTCCTATGTACTCTTTATATGTTCTTAAGATGAAATTGTTTTCATCATATATGACTATCCCTATCCCGGAATGCCCCGGGTTGCCACGTGAAGCTCCATCGATAAATACTTGTATCCTGCTCAAATTCTCTTAAGCGTTATCTATCAGTTCTTCCGAAATTAAAATTCTTCCGCAAGATTCGCAATGAAAGAACTTATCTGCCATCCTGATCTCTATTACTCTTTGCGGAGGTATTGAATTATAACACCCCAGGCAGGAGCCTTTTCTTACGACAGCCATTGTATCCCCGAACCTGACATTGTTGATCCTGTTATAATACTCAAGGTCTTCCGGAATTATCTTCGGTACAAGTTCCTCACGCTGTTTTTTCAGTTCACGCTCTTCCTCTTCCGTTTGTTCGTTGAGAGTTGCCAGCTTTTCGGTATTTATAACCAGGTCTTTTTCAAGCTCATCCAATTCTGTCCTGAGCGTAGTATGTTGCTCGGTCAGCTCAGCTTTTTTCACCTTGATCTCTTTTTCAAGTATGGCATCGTTTTTCCCTATAAATTCATATGCATCTTCAATTTCTTTGGCAAGTGCATTATATTCCTGGTTTGTTTTCACGGCTCCCGCACGCAGGAGGTTATCATCCCTGTCTATCTTTTGAGAATGAGTTTCATTTTCCTTCTGTAGTATTTTTTCGTTCTCTTCTAGAGCATTCAGCTCATCGGTAAGCTCTTTCAGGGTCTGTTCTTTTTCATTTTTGTTCTCTGAAAGTTCAGCTATCAAAAGAGGTATATCGCCTTTTAAGCTGTACAGTTCCTGCAGTTCCTTATCAATTTTATTTAGTTCATACAGTAAAATTAATCTTTGTCTCATTTCCACTTCGGTTTATTTTAATCTGATATTAATACTGCCTCGTGCGTTTCTTGTTATCAATAATGTTTCCATATGTTTCTTTTTAGCGAGTTCTAAACGGGTATTGCTCCCCGTAAAGTTTATGACAATTCTGCCGAACCTGGCTGTGCCCGGTATCTCTTTTAATATATCGGGCTGTATCTTTTTGTTGATCCTGTTGAGAATTTGTTTTAGCTGTAACGGTCTCTTCAGTTCTATCTCAAGTACATCTGTTCCGTTTCTTTTATCTCTAACCAGTACCTTATAAATATCGTAAGCCGGTTCCTCGTAGGGATGTATTTCCAGCATTTTGTCTAATACTGCATTGAGGTCTTTGCCGTCACAGATCATTTCAAGTCTTACCTCGTCAGTTTTTTCAAATCTACCTTTTTTACCTATTACAGGATTTGTGCCTTTACCACCCCTGAAAGTTCCTGTACCGCGGGACCTGTACGAACATAGACTGTATTTACCGATATTCCCGGCACCTGCTGAAGCCATTGTGTACGTTAGTTCATCAGCTTTACTTTCAGGTATAAATACTACGATCTTGAATCTTTCTATAAAGGCCGTGTTAATGTATCTTATCTTATCAATATTTTCTTCAGAAAACACACTTTTAGCGAATTTTATGGCGTTATTTGTCATTTAGCCCTTAATGCAAAAAAAAAGTCCCGACTTTTTTATCGGGACCTCCATATTTCTGACTGAAATACTTTTATTTTATACCAGATATTAAAAAGAAACTTTAAATAATCGTAATATATTCTCATTGATACAAAGTTAATTTTAATGGAATAGAATTTCAAGAGATTTTTTAACCCTAAAATTATTAACATTCGAAAGATTATATTTGTTAAAAATCACTAAATCACTAAATTTCAATTAATTGATGATATGGAATTAATTCATGAGATACTGGACAACGTAAAGACCATAGCTGTCATCGGCATGAAAGATGATGTGACACAGGATGCGTACAGGATACCGTACTATATGTCACGCCACGGTTATCAAATATATCCTGTGAACCCGGGCAAAAAGGGTAAAAAAGTTATGGGGGAGATATTCGCAGAAAAAGTGAGCGATCTGAAAGCTCAAATAGACCTGGTGGATATTTTCAGGAGACCGGAATTCATTCCGGCGCATGTAAAGGAAATACTTGCCATGAACCCGCTTCCGAAATATGTATGGTTCCAGCTGGGAATAAAAAATGATGAAGCGGCAAAGGAACTTGAAAGAAACGGGATAAAGGTTGTCCAGGACAGATGTTTATTGATCGAGCACCGGGGATATAAAGGTTAGAAGGCTATTTGTTTTGCTGGTCTTTCGGCAGTAACGTTACGATCTTTTTAAGAGAATTGCTGTTTCTGCTCAGGTTATTATTTAATATGATGTCTGTTATATTGAGAGAGGTTTCCGACAGACGAAAATAGTATTCGTTCGTGTTAAAGTCTACGAATTTTTGCAGCAGGAAGTTTTTCACATTGTTCTGGTTCTCAAGGGAAACGAACCACAGGGAGTTTGATATCTGCATGACCGATGCTCCGCGGTAGTTCTGCGAATATTTGAACAGCTCATCCTCAAGGTAAGATGCAAGGTCTTCATCATCCGTATCATCCAAAAAATCCGATAGAATTGATGTAGAAAATTTTTCCTCCACGGTCATTATTGTATCAGACGGGTTTTCTATCCCTTCCTGGTTCTTTGATGAATTTTCTTTTTCCTGCTGTTTTTCGTTCTTTGAACAGGACATCAATCCGGCAAGTAAAAGGAATATCAGGATTCTCTTCATCAGCTAATGAGCCCCAGTTCCTTTCCTATCTCTCCAAAGAGTTCAAGAATTCTGTCAAGATGTGCATCCTCGTGTGTTGACATATACGAGGTCCTCAGCATTGCCATGCCGGGCGGCACACCGGGTGATATAAATGCGTTTGTGAATACACCTGCATCATATAATTTTCTCCAGAATACAAATGTTGTCGGGTCATCTCCGATTATAACGGGGACTATAGCTGACATACCTTCTATGACCTTAAATCCCATTTTTTTAAAACCGGCCCTCATCTTATCGGAGTTCTTTTTCAGATTGTCCACACGCCAAGGCTCTTCCTCAAGTATTTCCAGCGCTGCCATGGCTGCTGCAACCGATGCCGGGGTCGGCGATGCACTGAATATCAGTGCAGGCGCATGATGTTTGACATAATTGGTAACTCTTTCGGCACAGGAAATAAATCCGCCGAGCGATGCAAATGTTTTTGAGAACGTCCCCATAGTTATATCAACTTCTTTCTCAAGGTTGTAATATGATGAGGTCCCTCTTCCGCCTTTGCCTATCACACCTACAGAATGTGCATCATCTATCATTATTTTTGCATTATGAGCTTTAGCAAGCTCTACCATACGGGGAAGATTCACTATCTCACCTGTTGTGGAAAATATCCCGTCGGACACAATTAACTTTGCCTTATCTTTTGGAATTTTATCGAGCACCTGTTCGAGGTCATCCATATCGTTGTGCTTGTATCTTCTGAATTCGGCAAATGCTCCCTTAGCCATCAGGTCCGCCGCAACGATACATGCGTGGTTGTCTTTATCCGAAATGATATATTCTCCTTTTTGAACTAAGGTGGGGATCACTCCCTGGGCTGTCTGGTAGCCTGTAGAGAATAAAAGTACGGATTCAGAGCCGAAAAATTTTGCGAGACGTTTTTCGAGCTCGATGTGAAGGTCGAGCGTACCGGTAAGATATCGTGAACCGCTGCATCCCGTTCCGTATTTCTTAACTGCATCGATCGCCGCCTGTTTTACACGCGGATGTGACGTTAAACCGAGATAGTTATTAGAACCGGCCATAATTACTTTATGACCTTCAATTGTAACAACGGGACCTTCATTTTCTTCAATAGCCCTGAAGTACGGGTAAAAACCCGCCGCTTTTACTTCTTCCGCACGCGTAAAATCGTAACACTTTTGAAATAAGTCCAAAATAACTACTCCTTTATATTAAAATTGAATATTCGGTAATATATGATTAAAATGTATTCTTAATTTACTGCATAAGAAAACTTTTAACAAGGAAAATCAATTGACAAAAGTATTCATTACCGGTGCAACGGGTTTTATCGGTTCCCATCTGGCTGATGCACTTATCAAAAAGAACTGTTATGTCAAATGTTTGGTGAGGAGAACGAGCAATCTCAGATGGCTGAAGGATAAAGGCATAGAATTGGTCTATGGGGACCTCTTCAGCAGAGAAGTCCTTGCAGAAGCGGTAAAGGACGTTGATTATGTATATCACATTGCGGGAGTGACTTTCGCGAAGAGGAAGGAAGATTACTACAGGGGAAATTCCGAAGCAACGAAAAATTTTATCGAAACAGTGTATAGTTCTAATCCCGGCTTGCGGAGGTTTGTTTTTGTGAGTTCGCAGACCGCTGTGGGTCCCTCTTATAACGGGGTTCCCGTCGATGAAACTACCGAATGCCATCCCATTACAACATACGGCAGGTCCAAGCTGGAAGCGGAGAAGGAAGTAACGGCATATTTCGATAAGATGAAATGCACGATAGTGAGAGCTCCCGCGGTTTACGGGCCGAGAGACATTGCAATACTTGAGTACTTTAAAGCTATGAGCATGGGTTTGCAGGCGTTGATAGGTTTTGGAGCAAAAAAAATCAGCCTGATAAATTCGTTCGACCTTGTTGACGGTTTAATACTTGCTGCCGAATCAGAAAAGTCAGTATCGAATATTTATTTTATTTCTTCCGAAAAATTTTATACGTGGAGAGAGATAGGGAAACTGACTTCTCAATTAATGAACAAACGGACCATATCCATAAAGATACCGCACTTTGTTGTATATACTGTAGGCGCGTTCGCTCAATTTTTTTCTATGTTCTCATCGAAACCGGTTATTCTTAATCTCGAGAAGTGCAAAGATCTAACACGGAAGTACTGGATATGCTCTGCAGAGAAAGCAATGAAAGAACTCGGTTTCAGAGAAAAGCTCGGACTTGAGCAGGGCTTTAAGATGACGATCGATTGGTACAGAGAGAATGGATGGATAAAGTAGGGGTATGGCAATTCTCCGGGAGATTCAGAGGGGACCCGGGAAAAAATTTAATTTACTGTTTGATTCAGTTTCAAAACCCCCTGCCTTGCAGGCGTCCCCCCTTTAATTAAAGGGGGGATTGAGGGGGGTTTTAAGAAAGGTTATAAAGGATTTACAAAAAATATTTTCCCCCTTGTTGGGTAGCTTGCCCTAACCTCTGGTGGGTTATCACCAACAATAGAAATTGCTGTTGGTCGCAAGACCAGCAGTGGGGAAAAAATGGCATATAACGTTAACGCATTATAGATTCTAAAATCCTCAGAGTCCCCGGTAGGAGACTCAGAGGGGACTTGTGAAAAATAATTTACTTTGTTGTTTGATTCAGTTTCAAAACCCCCTGCCTTGCAGGCGTCCCCCCTTTAATTAAAGGGGGGATTTAGGGGGGTATTAAGAAAGGATTGAATACTCCCGTTATTAATGTCCGCATCCAGCCCCCTGCTTTTCACAGTGTGTATAAATTATTACCTTGAATTATGCAGATTGTTATAGTATATTTGTATTTTAGTAAGATCACGCCCCGACGGTACGGCGGGGGGAGGTGGTAAAGATTTGTTCTTTGGCATTTTGGCACTATTAATAATATTCTCCCCTTTACGAAAGGGGAGAAACGGCTTTAGCCGAGAGGGGTTCATTACTAAGTAGTCACTACTTAATCGGTCAAAAAGTGGCGATTCTGAGCTTCCTTATTACTTGTGATTACTTAAGTAATGGGGTGGGTATCCTGTTTGTAAACCTTGAAAAAACAGTGGTCTGATTCATAATGATGTTTGTGACTTTTTGGCATAACTTAATACACCGAAAAGGTAACTAAGTTACCCTAACTTAAATTTTCAAAAAGTGGCGTTTAGTAAATATATTTTATGTTTTTTCGATAGTGGGGTAACTTAAGTTACCCAGTGGGTACCCCTTTATTAAACCTAGAAAAAAACAGTACTATAAAATCCGCAATCGTTCTTTGACATTTTGGCAAAAAAGGCAGGTTATTACTTATTATCGTCATCCTGAAGATCTCTTGAATTATCTTCTTTCTTTTCTTTTGAAGTATCTATAAAATTTTTGTTGAGCTGGTTTTGCAATTCTTTATGCTGTTGTTTCAATTCTTCTTCTCTTTCCTTTTGTTCCTTTTTAAGTTCCTCGTCTCTTTCTTTCTGTTCACGCTTCAATTCCTCGTTCATCTGCTTCATTTCTTCATTTCTTTCTTTCGCGTTTTGCTTTAATTCTTCTTCTCGTTCTTTTTGTTCCTGTTTGAGCTCTTCCTGCTGTTCCTTTTCATTCTCCTTCAGTTCCTCCTGCATTTCCTTTTGGTTTTGTATATGGATCTGAATTTTTAAATCTTTAATGTTTTCCAGATTCTTCAGGCTTTCCTGCGTTATCTTGTTTATATTTTCCATATCTACATGAGGAACTGTATAAATTTCTTCCAGGTCCTTATTCATTTTTTCCATCTGTTCATCTAGCTTATCCTGGTTCTTCTCAAGTTCCTTGTTCATTTTTTCCATAGCTTTATCCATTTTTTCCATAGCTTTGTTCATTTTTTCCATCTCTTTATCCATCAGGTCGTCCGGTATTGACGGGATATTATGCAGGTCCTGCAGGGACTGGAGATCTTCCAGGTCCCCGAGGTGCTTCTGAATATTTTCCTGTATCTTTTCCTGCAGCTCCTTTTGTTTTTCTTCGTTGCCCAGCTGCTGCTTCTGAATATTTTCAAGATTTTCCTTGAGTTCTTTCTGCAGGTCTTTCATTTTTGACTGGAGCTCTTCATTCAGGTCTTTCTGAAATTTCTGTATCCATTCGTTTAGTGCTTTCGAATCGAAGTACGGTATACTGTCTCCTGTCAGAACACCGGGCGGAGGGGCGATCCTCGTCAGGCGTTCATAAACTTTCATTTTGTTGTCACCTTCAACTTTTGGAAGCAGGTTTATGAGGGTCACTGCGTCCGGTTTAGTGGCGTGTTTCAAGATTGAATTGACCGCAGCACTTCCGCCTTTTCCGAAATCGTAGCTCATCAGAGCTGCTCTTAATTCCGGTGATGAATTGGACCTGTAAGGTGTGCCCGGACCTATACCTTCTTTTGCCATACAAAATTTACCCGCCGGGACAAGAGATTCACGTCCGTTAGCAGATAGTGCAACCATTCCCGATTTTACATAGATCAACCCGTCACCTTTGTCATCTATCGACATCGTGTATGAGCATCCCAGGTCAATAGCTGTTGCCGACCTGCTCTCGACAAAGAAAGTACCCGGCTTTGTATTTATATCGGCATCGATAGTACCGTATTCGAGCCCGATATGCTGTTCATTCCCGTCAGCACGGATTATTTTGACCTTCGTGTTCGGTTGTATCGTTACATTGCCGACTCCCGGTATCTGGAGAACTGCCTGGGCAGAATCTTTTGTTGTTACCCAGTCTCCGATCTTGATGCTGTCGGTTCCCGTTACTATTTTCGAATTAATTTGCGTGACGCCTTTTATCTTTATTACAGGCCAGTATGAATAAGTAACACCGAGATGCAGTGCATTCTTTTCTTTCAGCAAATATGGAAGAATTGCTATCAATAATATCGCCGCCATAAGGCTCACAACGGTATATTTGACCCAGGTTCTCCTCATAAAACTTTCATGGATCTCCGGTTTCCCGGCTGCTCCGTTGGTTTTAAACGGCAAAATCTTTGCAGTGTATTTTTTTCCTTTTGCCGGTTGTATCCTCTTTTCGATATTCGTCCAGAGATCATGTTCCGGTAAAATATTTTTGGGTAGAGAAGCGGCTTTTTCAAGAAGCTTAACGGTCTCTTCAACTTTCTTCGTGCAAGACGGACACCCTGTTAGATGTTCTTCGAATAACCTTCTGTCATCTTCGGATATTAACCCGTCGATGTAATCATCTATTAATATTTCTATATCTTTGCAATTCATTTTGAAAGCTCCTCTCTTAAAATTTTTCTTGCCCTGTGCAAATGTGCCTTTGATGTTCCTTCCTGTATTTTTATCATTTTTGATATTTCATTGTGCTTGTAACCCTCAATATCATGCAATATAAAAACCGCCTTTGCCTGACCCGGAAGTGAAGAAATGGCTTTTTCAAGGTCTATATTCAGACCATGGTGTGTATCTGTTTTCCCATCAGCCCTTTCATAAGGTGTCAGATCGTCAGAAGTGATCAATTTTTTCAGCAGTCTCTTCTCCGATCTTTTTTGCATAAGGAATTCGTTTACGGCAATGCTATGCAGCCAGGTTGTGAACTTGCTCTCACCCCTGAACTGGTGAAGGTTTTCCCATGCTTTTACAAATACATCCTGTGTGAGCTCTTCAGCGAACTGGCGTACAGCCGATAGCCGCAGGCAGAAAGCATAGATACGCTGAACGTGCTCTTCGAAGATCTTTTTAAAAGCAGAATGGTCACCCCGTCTTGCAGCAGTTATTAATTCTATTTCCGAGTATGTATTGCTCACTGCAAGCTCCAGACTGTTATAAACGTATTTAACGGGTTCAGCACGCATTTTATCTTTTGTAATCTATTCATTTAGATGCCCCGTGTTTTAAAAAGGTTTAGATGATAATAAAATATTGTAGATGGAATTTTATAAAAAAATGCAAAATTCATTAAGTATTTGTTTCTTGGGAAAAAACATTAAAAATCCGCGGAAATTGGGAAATCTATTTTCTAAACACTTACTATTTCAAAATCTATCCTTAAAATCGTATAATATTCTCTTTAATTAACATGAGGTTATTATTGTGCAAAATCGTGCATTTTAACGGAAATGCGCTGCTAGGTAAAATTTTTTTCGAACAGGATAAAATTTTCACTTGACAAAATAAAACTGATGAAGTATTTTACTTTAAAATTCAAAGTACTTTAAAAAAATAAAAACATGGAGCTAAAACAAGCGGAATCGGAAATTGCAGTAATCAAGAAAATTATGGAGGACAGCAAAAGGATCGCTGTCAATGACGGGAAGGATTTCATTATCTGGGGAACCCTGGTCTTTACCGGCTTGATAGGAACGTATTTATTCATACTATGGAATATTGAGGTTTATATCGGATGGTTATGGTGTGCGGTTATTTTAATAGGATGGATATTCAGCATTAAGATGCATTCGAGGGCTAAGAAAAGTTGCAATGCAAGGACATTTGCCGGCAAGATACTCGGGGCACTATGGGTCTCGAGCGGGATAGGGATGAGCCTCATAGGATTCATAGCGGGAGCGGGGAGCACCATCAGTATGTGGGCGATATGTCCCCTGATAAGCATTATTCTGGGAATAGCTTATTATGTTAGTGGAATTATTTACGGGTATTCATGGATTAATTATATTTCACTGGGATGGTGGGCAGGTGCCGTTGTAATGTTCATTTTCCCGGGGATATATACTCTTTTGCTTTTTGCACTGATGATGGCTATGCTTCAAATTCTTCCGGGTATGATTTTTTACCTCAGATGGAAAAGACAATATGGTAACGCTTTAACATGAAAGATTTCGACTACCAGAAAATTGATGACGTTATCCATTCACGGATAAGAACGGCTATTATGGCTGTTCTAATTACCGTTGATGAAGCAGAATTCACTTTCATCCGCGATAAAATAAATGCAACTGACGGGAATCTTAGTGTCCACCTGAAAAAATTGGAGGATCATAAATATATATCTGTCATAAAGAAATTCGTAAATAGAAAGCCGGTTTCCCTTTATAGATTAACCCAGAAAGGACGTCTGGCATTTGAACATTATATCAGGGAACTTGAAAACATAATTAAAAAATGAAACTTATATGAAATATCTGATAATAATACATTGTTTGATCGTTTTGTTACTATTGAATCTTTCTCCTGTTTACGGGCAAAATGCAGATACACTTAATATTTCCTCAGTTAAAATCTCCGGAAAGGTCCTGGGCGAAAAACAAAAACCTCTTTACGGGGCAAATATTGTTATTGAAGGTTCAATTGACGGTGCTACATCGGATTCGGCGGGGTATTTTGAATTCGAAACTACAAAGACAGGAAGGCAGATATTGATAGCAACTTCCATCGATTACAAAGAACAATCACGGGAGATCAGGTTGGAACCGGGCAAGAACATCGAGATCAATTTTCAACT
>JBEKSX010000020.1:0-35015 GCA_049516635.1 Ignavibacteria bacterium
GGAAAGGATTTTGACAGAAACTCACCTCCCGAAATTGTTATATCCCGCCCTAACATCGTCGATGGAATTAACCAGGATGCACTGGAAATACAGAAACAGAGCTATACAGAAGATTACGAAACACTGATACAAAAATATCTCCGCAAAATACAGATATCCAACGTTAATAAATAATCCCGCCGCATGAGTGGATAATTTTTAGGATATAAATTGTTTTATTAGTAGATTTGTACCGTTCTTTTCTTCTTATTGGGTGTGAAATTCGTTAAGTAAGTATTCATGCATATATTTTTTAAGAATTTAAAAATATAAATTATATGAAAACAATAATAATTTTATTATTTCTTACAGTCTCACAGTTACTTTATTCACAATCCGCAGCACCGAATAATTATGTTGGCAGATTTACCGTTTCTGAATATCAGAATGGGCAGAATGTCAGTAAGGTGATCACAAATGCGCAGGTATATAACAATTCTTACCGTCCCCGCATTATTCAGCTGCCCCAGCCCTCCGGCATTGACAGTAATTCGTCATCTGTACGGTGGACCTATGGCGATCCTACTGCAATCGGCAATTATAACGCGGAAAGCGGAGACGGACAGCGTTCCATAATAGGATGGTATTTGAACAACCAGAGAACATCAGCATACGGGAACACAAATAACACACCTTTATGGAATTTCCCGGTAGGTAATTTCCTGCCTTATAATTATGTTGCAGTCTCGGCTAACGGTGGAAGAGTTGCTAACGGATTTTATCACAGCATTTATCTCCTGAATGGAGACAGCGGAACTGCAACTTATACATTTGATATCACTACTTTACTTAGCACGGGTTCGGCAGGTCCTGTAGCTATGACCAGCTCCGGCGATTTCTATATTGCATCTATAAATGCAACCACCACCTCCGATCCCACGTGGGTTGTCGGATTTTCCAGCAGCTCTCCGAACACTGTATGGAGATTAAAAATAGATACAGGCGGAGTAGGAGGTAATGCAATTCAAGGCATTAAAATTTCAGGAAACGATTCACTAGCTATCATAAATACTTATTTAAAATTATGGGTAGTAAAAACGTATACAGGCGATACCATCTACAGCGGAACGGTTAATCCCTTGAACAATAACGGTACTCAAATGCCACAGGGTATCAGCGGAAACGGAAATATTATAGCTACCATTAACTATATAGGTATCGTCAGGGTTCTTCAATGGAACGGAACCACATATAATCTTCTTTGGCAGCATCAGGAACCGCCCGGAACTTATTACAACTGGATGTCTGCTGTGGATGTTTCTTATGACGGCTCATTGGTTGCGATCGGCACACTGAACTTCCTCAGTTCATCTACCTATGACGGGAAAATAAAATTATTTAGTGTTCCAGGTGGTTCCACTCCGCTATGGACATACAGAGGAGCAGGCGATGAAGTTGCGGCTGTATCATTCTCAAAGGCGGGAAAAATTCTCAGTGCATGTTCATGGGGCGATTATGTCCACCTGACGGCAAATAATCTGCTCGTATATAATACCACGGTACCCGACAGCATCCCTATCTTTGCAATCAATGACCACGGCTCATTCTTCTGGTGCAGTACGTCATATGACGGCACTACAGTAATAGGCAGCGGCAAAGCTGTTCACGCTAGGCAGTTCGGGAGCGGCGGGATGGCTTATAATCTTTTTATTGACACATCATCAGCACCAAACGGCATTATCAGTCACAGCGGAAACGTGCCTAAGACCTATTTACTTTCCCAGAATTATCCTAATCCATTTAACCCGTCTACAAAGATCGAATATGCAATACCCAATGCCGGTATAGTAAAAATCACAGTTTATGATATCATGGGCAGGCAGATAGAACAATTGGTAAATTCTTATCATCAGGCAGGTTATTATTCTGCAACGTTTAATGCAGAGAACCTTGCAAGCGGAATGTATTTTTATAAGATCGAATCCTCAGGTTTCGCTCAAACAAAGAAAATGGTATTAATTAAATAATATTTAATACTCCTCCTTACTAAAGGGGGAGTCCCGCTTAATGCCGGACGGGGGTTGTTTTTTCTGTCATTCCCGCCCGTCTTAGCCGGGTAAACTCCAGCGGGAATCCAGGTTTAGAACCCCTCTTAATTTCCCCTTTCATAAAGGGGAGAAGGGGGTATCTTATTTCGAACTCCACATTCCGGGTATTAGCGTATCATATCTCCCCTCATAAAATCTGTGAAATCATGTTAATTCTTTAATTCTGCGGTTCAGACATTATTTCCCTGCTTTTCTCAACTATCCCCAAATTATTACCTTGATTTCTACAGTTTCGTGTAGTATATTTGTACTTTCGATTTTTTGTATTATGCAAATAGGTTCTTTGTAATAATTCAGGTGTGTAATTAATTGGATTCCCGACCAAGTCGGGAATGACAAATTTATTTTCATAAATTTGTCATTTTAAGTAATGTTTTAATCAAAAAAATTTTGTGCTTATAAGTGCAATATATATAAAACGGTTGCGGGTAGTTAACGGATTTAAATTAGGAGACGGAAATTGCATTTTTGATTACTTAAACATTAAATCGATTACTTAAGTAATGGGGGGTGGGGGGTGTTTTTGCACGCGGCTTACTAACGAAATAAGGGTAACTGAAACAAAGAGCAAATAACAAAGAGTAAAATTAGTATATTCGAATGTGTACGATGGAATTGGTATGAGGTTATGAACTGGAGGAACTATAAATGGATTCCCGCCGGAGTTTACCCGGCGTAGACGTGCGGGAATGACAGATGGGTTGTATGGCAGTATGTTAGAGTTCTTACGTAAACTATCAACATCTCCCCTTTTATCAAAGGGGAGAAACGGCTTCAGCCGAGAGGGGTTATAAATGGATTCCCGGATTCCTGCTGAAGTCCACCCCGCATTAATTGCGGGGCAGGAATGACAAAAGAGCAAGAAATCAAAGGAATTAACATGTTTATATCATTTAATAAATTAATTATTGTACATATATTTATTATTATTCTTACTTTACCAAATAAACTAATTTTACCATGAAAAAAATATTTATAATCTTATTTCTGTTTACAATCAGCCTTTTTTCTCAAACCAATAATTCAAATAATTTCGTAGGCCAGTATTCTTTACAGGAATATCAGAACGGAGTATTGAATTCCAGAGTAGTAACTAACCCAGAACTGTATAATTTCGATAATCATCAAACTTATTTAATACCGGCACTGTTAACGGCAGCTTCGAATTCATCGGCTGTCAGGTGGTCATATACTGATCCTGTGTCGATAGGTACGTATTGTGCTGAGAGCGGTACCGGACTGCGTTCCGTGGTAGGGTGGTACTTAAATAATATGAGGTCACAAAGCCACGGCAATACCAATAATACACCGCTCTGGACCTATACATTACCTAATGCTTCAACCTACAACTATGTTGCAATATCGGCTTCGGGCAGCAGGGTTGCAGACGGATACTACCACGGTATCTATCTCCTCAACGGAGACAGCGGTACCGTGATATATAATTTCGATGTCACCACGATGCTAGGCACAGCACAGTCGGGACCCGTTGGTATCACCCGGTCAGGTGATTTCGTTATAGGATGTGTAAATGCTACATCCGCATCAGATACACGCTGGGTCCTGGGTGTTGCCGGCAGTTCTCCGAGCATGGTCTGGAGATTCAAATCGCCTCCCGGAACAGGCGGTTCGGGAATACAGGGAGTTAAATTCTCAGGCAATGACTCAGTGGTAATTATCAACGCATACTTATCTTTCTGGGTTCTAAGAACGTACACCGGGCAGATTTTGTATTCCGGTTCCGTGAATCCCTCGGGCACAAGCGGTACACAAATGCCTCAAGCTATAAGCGGAAACGGTAATGTTATCGCTACCATAAATTATAACGGCTATGTAAGGGTTTATCAATGGAGCGGTTCGACATACAATTTTCTCTGGCAGTACCAGGAACCGCCGGGAACATACTATAACTGGATGTCTTCAGTCGATGTCTCTTATGACGGTTCTCTGGTCGCCATCGGTACACTAAACTTCATTACGTCGAGTACTTATGACGGAAAAGTAAAATTGTTCAGTGTAGCGGGCGGGTCTATACCCATCATGAAATATTCCGGATGCGGTGATGAAGTGAACGCTGTTACATTCTCAAGGAATGGAAAAATATTAAGCGCTGCTTCGTGGGGCAATTATGTCCACCTGACGGCAAATAATCTTTTGATATTCAAGACCAGCCACACGGACAGTATTCCGCAATTCGCTGTCAATAGTACGGGTTCGTTCTACTGCTGCGGTATATCGGATGACGGGACTACGGTGATAGGAAGCGGAAAGGCGGTCCACGCAAGGCAGTTCGGAAGCGGAGGAATACTGTATAATGTTTATGTCGATACATCGGAAGGGTCTGTGGGTATAGGAAATCCAGGCAGCCGTATTCCTTCGGTTTACAGGCTCGAACAGAATTTCCCGAATCCTTTCAACCCTTCGACTCAGATCAATTATGATCTCCCGAAAGAAGGATTTGTTAAGCTCACTGTCTATGACATTACAGGGAGTGAAGTACAGAAGCTGGTTAATTCATTCGAGAGGGCAGGAAGATATTCGGTGGTATTCAGCCCGGAAAATCTTGCCAGCGGTTTATATTTCTACAAGCTGGAAGCTTCGGGTTTTGTGGAGACCAGAAAAATGATATTGATAAAATAAAGCAGGTAACCGGTTATTATGTGTTGTGTCAGTTCTTACGACCTGACACCGGTCAGGAGGAAACTCCTGACCTAACTCTAATTTGTCTCCCCTTAGCGAAAGGGGAGAAACGGCAAAGCCGAGAGGGGTTCAAAACTGGATTCCTGCCTTCGCAGGAATGACAAATAGAGTGGGAATGGCAGAATTCAAGAAGATTCTTTTTGAAACAGCCTGGAACTGTTATCTAAATTGGTACCTGTAAATTAATTTACTTCGGATTTTTTTCTCATTGCATAATGCAGTTTTTCAGCCTGCATCATGAATATCTCGATCTTCGATTGTGTGATCTGGGGAAATGCATTTCCGTCCGATTCGACATAGAGAAACGGCAGAGTAGTGAATTCTTCCGGGTAACCGTTCTTTTCAAGTTTGCCGTTCCTGTATTTGCCTTCAAGCGTCATCTCTTTATTTAATATCGCTTCCGAGAGACGGCTCGGCATGCAATTGAAGGGACCGATGGAGATAACCCCGCATGATTCATCAAGAATTTCACGGAGCGCGAGCCCTGTGGTCAATATGCTCTCTCCGACGAGCTTTTCCGAAACAAGATCATTGGCATAAGCGATGGTCTTTTCTATCCTGACCATGTCGGTGCCGCAGAGCTTCGATTTTTCCATTATCTTCTTGATCTTTTTCTCTATTCGCCTCTGGAAATTATCTTTGATGATGAGCTGGGTTTTTTCTTTCAGCGATAATCCTTCGATGATCCCCTTCTTGAGAAGGTAATTGGTGTAATATAGGTACTCGATAATAGGTGCTGTCCGTACGACAAACCCGTTTTCGGTGAGGGTTTTTACAAGGTCACCCCTTGAAAACTCCTCCCTCCTTACGTAGATCTCGCCTATCAGGGATACTCTTTTCGCTTCCTCTAACGGCTTGACGAGCGGGATGCGGGAAAGGGAGTCGGCAAAAGTTTCGAGCTCGTCATAGATATCTTTTTTTGTACCGCTGGAAAATTCTTCGATGATATTTTTCCAGCCGTTCTCTAATATCTGAAGCGCATCTTCTTTATTTATGGCAAGGGTCTGCAAAGCTGATTCGGCATCGTGAACAAGATCGGCAATGAGAAGAGCGATCCAGCCCTTCAGGAAAAAATCGCTCCCGAGATCGTCGAACGATGCTTCATCATCCATTGAAAAGACACCCACGTCTTTCAGCTGCATTTTTTTGATGATGTCCTTCAGCAGGATGAAATACTGCCCCTGCCTGCAGGGACCGTAACCGTGCGGCATAAAGAAGAGAAGTTTTTTACCGGTGGCTTTGTTCTTTTCTATATATTCGACCAGCGAGCCGGTGGTCAGAATGAACGGCAGACATTCCTTGCACGTCGTAAGGCCTCTTCCGTATTTCAACGTTGTTGAGGTCGGGATCGGAAGCGGCTTCGAATTAATGCCGAGCGACCTGCAAATTGCCGAAAATGCCTCGGTGCTGTATCGACCCATTGATGGAATGAGCACTTCAACCTCCGGTGAAGTGAGATTATGCCTCACTCCTTCGGAATCGGTAATAATAAGTCTTCGTTCTTCGATTGTCACTTTGAGTGAAGTTATATCCGATTCTTCATCACGGATGATACCGCGCCTGCTGAGCTCAATGTAATTTCTGATTATGTCTATTGCCGCATCGATGCGTGTTTCTATTCCTACATCCGCCGAGTGGCTGTCTAGTTCAAGGGTGAGGGAGGGCTTTGTTCCCATTATCTTCCGGAAGTACGAGATGATGAACGAGTCAGGACCGCAGGAGAAGTTCGTAATATAAACGCCGAATAATTGTTTGTGGCTTTTAACATACCTGGCACTGCGTAATATTTGCTGTCCGCTGTACCAGTACATATTTTCGTATGAACCGAAATTTTCATTTGTGAGAAGATCATGTGGTATTATAACAATGTTTTTTGAAGCCACTTTGTGTGGTATGTTCAGGTTAGCTTCTTTGGCAAATGCATTATAGGATCTGCCGAACAGCACCATACCGAATTTTTCTCCATCCGATTCCACTTCCTTCAAAGCCTGGTTCCCCAATACTTTGAACTCATCGAGCATCTCACGGAAAATATTGTCTGCATACTCAAATGCATCTTTCGCTTCCCTGTTGCCGGCTCCCAGCTTTTTTGCGATATCAACGAAGACTTTCGATACGGTTTCTTTAGAACGGGAGAAATCAATAATGGGAGAAATTATTTTAGGCACATCTTTCCCGTCGAAGCTGGTCTTGAGATAATAATTTTCTCCCTGGACAAAAACGCACAGCCGTTTGTATTTGTGGTCATCATCGGAATCCATCTGTGTGATATGCGGCATGAAGATGTAATCGACCTTTTTATTTATAAGGTCCTGGAACAGGCCGTGAGCTATTTCTACAGGGTAGCAGAAAGCCGATCTGATCTTATCCACGCCTATAGGATCTATTTCATCGGCCAAAACAACTTTGAATCCGAGCTTTGTAAAGAAATTATAGTAAAGCGGGTACAGCGTATTTGTCAAAAAGCTTCTCGATATTCCGATCATTTTGCCGTTTCCGGCGGGATGCGAAACATATTTCCTGAAAACAAGGTCCTGCCTAATCCTGACATAATCATTTTTTTCGGTGGGGATTTTGATGTGATTTCTTTCATTATAATACTTGCTGCAGGCACCGCCGAAGGGATATTTTTTACCTTCGACTTCTATAATCGCTATGCTGCATTTCCTGTCACATTTTTCTTTTCCGCCCGCACAGATAAATTCTTTCCCGTAAGAAAATTCCCTGTTAACAAGGTTCTCGAGATCGAATTCCGATTCCTGCAGGAAACCCAGGTCTATCCTGTTCTTTATTTCAAGTGCAACTCCGAATGCACCCATAAGACCGGGTTCGGGAGGAACAATTATCTCTTTGTTAATGAGATTCGACATCGCATACGGAACAGCCCGGTTATAACAGACACCGCCCTGCATAAATACTTTCTTCCCTACAGGCCTGTTACCTTTGACACGATTTACATAGTTCATGCAGATCGAATAAACGAGACCGGCAACAATATTTTCTTTCGAAGTCCCTTCGTGGCTGGCATTTTTAATATCGCTTGATATGAACGCTGCGCACTGGTCATTAAAATTAAGCGGGCTTCCGGCTGTGAATGCAATATCACCGATATCGGTGTATAAGATGTTTAATGTCTCCTTGGCGGATTCTTCGAGGAATGAACCCGTTCCTGCCGAACAGGCTTCGTTCATAGCGTAATCGCTCGCAATACCGTTTGTAAGATGAGTATATTTTGCATCCTGACCACCGATCTCGAATATAGTATCAACGTCCTTATCAAAATATGATGCGGCTACTGCATGTGCGATTATCTCGTTTATCACGCCTTTTGTCAGAGCATGCAGTGCAGCAATGTGCCTTCCGGAACCCGTCGTCCCGAGACTGATTATCCTGATTGGATTTTTTATCTGGTCCTTTAATTCTTTGTAGCAGTCGATCGATGCCTGGATAGGATTTCCGTTGGTTCTCAGGTAAACAGATGCAAGAAGTGCATTGTCTTTTACCCTCATTATCACAGCTTTTGTTGTAGTAGAGCCGACATCGAGACCTAAGATACAAACATCTCCCGCTTCGGCTTCAGACCTTTGTATCGTTTTGAAAATTACCCTGCTGCTGTTCCTGTCTAAAGGTTCAAGAGTAGAAAAATTAAGTACATTGGATTTAAATAAATTATCAGTATCAAGTTTCGATTCTCTCTGCAGTCCCCGGATAGAGGCACCAAGCGCTTCAAAATAGGTTGCTTCGGCAGGTATGTATACATCGGGATATTCATCACGGATAAAACTTACCACACTCTCGTTTTGTGACACTCCTCCGATAATCACTACTTGTCTCGAATCCTGTTTGGAGAGAAGCTCAATTGTCTTATCTGCTATCATCTTGCAAAGACCTGCAACCACGTGTCCTTTCTCGATGCCTTTATTCAAGGCGTGGGTACAATCACTCTTGCAGAACACACTGCATCTTCCCGAAACAACATAGGGTGAATCTTTTCTTGATAATTTTAACGATTCGTCTATCGACAGGTTCATCCTTCGTATTTGCTGAAGGAAGAACTCCCCTGTACCGGAAGCGCACTTATTTCCTGTGAGGACGGTGTCTATGTTACCTTTTTCATTCAGGCAGTAAATTATAAAATTCTCGCCGCCCAGACTGGCTATGCATCTGTACTTACCCTCAAGCTTGAGATATCTTACACTCTGTTCGATAGCTTCGGGCTCCGGTATCATTTCAGTATTTATCAGGTGCTTGAATTTTCTGCCTGTAACTATTACAGAAAGTCCGGAGCAATCGTTCTTCTCAAAATATTCCTGCAGCATCTTTTTGGGATTCCCGTCATGAATAATGGACGAGGCAGATAATATACATATCTTACCGCCGTTATCTTCTGCATTTACAAAAGATATCGTGGAAGCACCTATACATATTCCGAGTGATCTTTTTGTCATTTATAATGAATTGAGAAAATACGCGTAATAAGCTCTCCAAAGGAAATTAACGTTAAATTTAACCATCTTCTGTAATAAGTAAAAGGCAAATGAAATAACCTATACCTGTAATATTCCTTGTTCTTACATATACTTAGTGATTTTGTTAGAAAAAGGCGGGTTTGGGTCTTGGAAAGAAAGATTAACGGGATTCAGGCTTACCCGGATTTAATACTGCTTATAGCTTTTCTAAGGATTTCTTTTAAATCTTCATCATTAGTCCCTTTCAACAGTTTTTCAAGGTATGGTTTTGAAGAAGGGCTTCCCGCTTTCTCGATCTCTGATATAATCGCACTCAGCACCCACCTATTCTTTGTTGAAAGGAGCGAGTTAAGAAAATCAATGACGTCAGGGTCTTTTAAATAGTCCGTAAGACCTCTTACAGCGGCTGTCCGCAAGCGGGGGTATTTCCCCTTAACGGCAAATTTCATGAAAATATATTTAGCTCTTTCATCTTTAGATTCGGTCAACGCTGCGGCTACATTCCTTCTTATTATTTCTGCATGTGAATCCATGTCTGCAAAGGGTGCTACGAGGTCATATATTCCATCTTTATCAGCGATCTTTGAAATAGCATTTATTCCGTCAGCTATTATATAGTAATTTGAATCGGTTTTAATTGCATTTAAAACGAAATCCAGAAGGGCTTTCGTAACCCCTATATCGGGATGTTTTTGTTTGATTTCACCGAGTGCCAAAAGCATTGAACGCCTAACGCGGCTGTCCTGTTCTGACACATAGTTTTCCGTGATACCGTTTAAAGCATCCTTCAACGAAGAGTTTCCCAGCATCGTTGCGGCTTCGGAGCGGACTCCCCAGTAACCGTCCGTGGTCATAGCTTTCATCAAACTGCGGACCGTCTGCTCATCATCGATGAAATCCTTCAAGCCGATTACGGCATCTATCCTATCAATAGCATCTTCAGATTGTTCAAGCTGGTATAACCAATCCTCCTCCGGTTTTGAAAAATGCAGCTTGCACAATATCCTATTCCCTTTATTAAAGATCACAGAATGCATAGGAGCATCTATGTTTAGTGTATAGGTTTTCGGGAGTGAATCAGATACTATCTGATATTCTATTTTAGATTTTTCCGTAACAACTTCCACCGCTACCTGTTCCCGGAATATCGAGATAAGCGAATCAGGTTTCTGCTGCTGATATACTGTAAGATAAACAAGGTTGCTGTCTTTGTTGTATGTATAAGCAGCATTATATTCCGGCTGGCCTGCTTTGTAGATCCATTCATCAAAGAACCATTTCATATTCACTGGTTTCCTGTCTTCGGTGGGATCCATTATGCTTACTTTATAGAATGCATCTATCAGATCCTGAGTAACTACATTATCAAACTGATGATCGGTTATATAAACATTAAGGGCTTTCCAAAAATCTCTTTCGCCTCTTATATTTCTCAGCATATTCAATACGACTGAACCTTTATCATATGAATTAGCTGTAAGCGGTTCATCAGTGTAGATAGGTCTTCTTGTGGTAGAATCGGCTTTTATTGCCGATTCACCTTCCTTAAAGATATCATAATCGAACTCGTCTTTACCGTTAATATATCCATCATAAAGGGCAGAAAAATAAGTTGCAAAGCTCTCGTTGAGCCATATCTCGTTCCAGTTCCTGCAAGTGACCACATCGCCCCACCACTGGTGACTGAGCTCATGTGATACAACTCCATAAGCTGAATAATCCGGTTCTGCTTTTTCATCATAGATCAAAGCATCGGTAAGCACAGTTGCCGAAACATTTTCCATACCTCCGTAAACAAAATCTTTTACAACTATCTGCGAATATCTGCCCCACGGATAATTAAACCCGATTTTTTCTGTAAAAAATTTCACCATATCTGCCGTTTTATCGAATGATTTAAATGCAATGTCCTTCTCGCCAACGGGTATATATGAATATACCGGAACTTCATCGTACCTGTCTTCTATGATATCGAAATTTCCTGCTGCGAGCATTACAAGGTATGAGGAATAAGGCTTATCTTCCGCCCAGTGCCACGTTTTCGTTCCGTCAGTATTGGTTTTAACACTCAGCAGCTGACCGTTGGATAAAGTGATATATTTCCCGTCGAGCGTGATTATTGTTTCGGTCGTTGCCTTATTATTCGGGAAGTCATAACATGGGAACCAGAAATGGTTATCCTCGCCCTCACCCTGAGTCCATACCTGATAGGGTTTATCAGGGAAAAGCGAGTCCGGGCTTATGAAATACATCCCTTTTTCAGGATCGTGAGCTGTATATTGAATAGAGTAAACTAAGGTATAATTTGAATCAAATGCGTGTTTAAGGTGGATATTAAGCTCTTCCTTATTATAATCATACTTAAGACTAACCTGCTGACCGCTATGTTCTATGAAATTTACATATTTAATTTCCAATCCGGCCGCGTCCACTTCGAACGAGTGGAAATTATTTTTCAGCGGAACAATGGTAGTTGTAGTTAATCCCTCAACTGTTTTTTTAATTAGATCGAGCTTTATTTCTATTTTAATGTGATTGACCTGGTAGGTTTTGTCCCTATCCGGATTTTCCTGAGAAAAGTTGAGAGTCTGCAGGAAAAGAATTAATGAACAAACGAGAAGTAAGCGTGGAAAAAGGAATGATATTTTCTTCATAAACACTACTACAAAAATAAATAAAAAAGGGGTTATTAACTAACCCCTATATACAAATACATTATAGTTTCCCTCTAAGGTTCTACCCACATGCCATATTCCTTAATAAGCTCTATGAGCTTATCTACTGCAATCTCTGAATCAATCCCTCTTTGTATTACATCTTTACCTTTGTACAATGTTATCTTCCCCGGTCCGCTTCCTACATAACCGAAGTCAGCATCCGCCATCTCACCGGGACCGTTCACTATACATCCCATAATGGCAATTTTCACTCCTTTGAGATGCTGTGTTTTGCTTCGGATCTTCGCCGTTGTCTCCTGAAGGTCGAACTCTGTTCTTCCGCATGAGGGACAGGAGATATACTCTGTTCTGGAGATCCTTGTCCTTGTTGCCTGCAATATTCCAAAGCTTATGCTGTTTAATTTCTTTAGCGGAATACCTGAAGATTCTATCCAGATCCCGTTGCCAAGACCGTCTATGAGAAGCCCGCCTATATCGGTTGATGAATAAAGCATTATCTTTTCTGCATCTTCATAATTATATCTCCTGCGTATTATCACGGGTATTTCAATGTGATTGTTCATCAATTCAACGAACATACGTCTTAGCTCCGCCATTGCATGTTTATTATCGGTTTCAAATATCAATACGCACTTCTTATCTCCCGATAATGTGCATAATATTTCACGGTTAAGGTTATCGATCGAAGCAGAAACAAAATTGACCGTATCCGATCTCTCAGCAGCAGAAAGATATTCATTGATACTGAACAGAGGGAAAGTATCCGGTTTCTTATGAGTTTCCCAATAACCATAATCTTGTATTTTCCTCAATGTACCCGGCAAAGGATAAGAAACATCACTCCCGCCGAGATAGATAAAATCTGGGGCTGCATCAGCTATCTTCCACTTATCCGTTCCGCTGTCATAATCGTATCCGATGTCAGATAGATATGCCGGATCCCCAAGCATCTTCCGGTCGGGTGTAATTATAACAACCGGAACATTTTTTCCCCCGACCTTGCTCAAGTCGTAAGTCTCCCTGTGCCTGTATTCGAACGGATCGACGGGGTTATCTATAATGACGGAGATCGGTCTGTGAGGAAGCCTCTCATTATATCTATCAACAATTTTCAAAGCTACGGGAATTTCGGCTTCCGGTTCTTCGGTAAGTGATACACGGATAGTATCGCCAATTCCGTCCTCCAGCAGTGTTCCGATACCTGCAGAGGACTTTATCCTTCCATCCTCGCCCTCGCCAGCTTCGGTCACACCAAGATGGAGCGGATAGTTCATACCCTCCTCTTCCATTTTATTAACGAGTAGTCTATATGCCTGCACCATTATTTGCGGGTTGCTTGACTTTATAGAAAGAACTATCTCATAATATCCAAGGTCTTCGCAAATCCTCACGAATTCCAGTGCAGATTCCACCATACCAAGAGGGGTGTCACCATAACGATTCATAATGCGGTCGGATAGTGAGCCGTGGTTAGTTCCGATCCTCATCGCAGTTCCATACTCCTTGCATATCTTCACCAGCGGCGAAAATCTTTCTCTTATTCTTTCCAGCTCGGCTTCATACATTTCATCGGTATACTGATAGACTTTGAACTTTTTCCTATCCGCATAGTTGCCCGGGTTCACCCTGACTTTTTCGACTATGCGGGCTGCAAGTTCTGCTGCGTTTGGAGTAAAATGAATATCGGCTATTAGAGGTGTTTTGTATCCCCTCTTCCTTAATTCCCTCTTGATATTCTCCAGGTTTTCGGCGTCCTTCAGAGAAGGTGCTGTGATACGAATATACTCGGAACCTGCTTCTATCATCCTTATGGATTGCTCCACAGTTGCGATCGTATCCATCGTATCGGTAGTGGTCATGGATTGTACGCGGATGGGATTATCCCCGCCGAGGGGAACGTCACCGATGTTAACTTCCCGTGTCCTGTATCTTGAGTATTCCGTCAGGCTGGTGCAGTATTTTTTGGATGTCGTTTGAGTGTCCGCCAAAATGGTTTATTAGGTCTGTAAGTTAATAAAGTTTTAAAAAGCAGGGGTAGTTCAATGTATCTTTTTGCTCGCTTCGAAGAGAATCCTTTTTTCTTCTTCCGTCAGGTTCTTGTATCCTTCTTTGCTTATCTTATCCAGTATTTCATCTATTCTCTCCTGAGAGACCTGGTCTTCGTTTTTATCATTAATATGGTATTGTGCATCGCTAACATTATCGGGATCGTAATTATATTTTTCATAATATTTATTGCTGTACGTATATCTGGGGGTTTGCGGGGAATTCGTTTTAGGTCTGGTAAGAGACCTGAAAAAATCCGTAAAGTTTGTTTTAGTAGTTATCAATATATATAAAAATCCCACAACTCCGCCGCCAAGGTGCGCTACGTGAGCAATCCCGCTTGTGCTGCCGACAGAGAGCAGTTCTATTGCCATATAAATAAGAACAAAGTATTTTGCCCTGATAGGAAACAGGAAATATATAAATATCGGTCTTTCGGGAAACATTAAACCGAATGCGACGAGTACGCCATAAATCGCTCCTGAAGCGCCGATAGTCGGCATATTCATCGTTGTAAAAAGGGGTGCGATAAAAAGATTGGCAAGCCCTGCGCCGATGCCGCAGATCATATAATAGCCAAAGAATTTCTGCGAGCCCCATATATTTTCCAGCTCCATGCCGAACATCCACAAAGCGAACATATTAAGAAAAATATGAAGGAAGCCGCCGTGCATGAACATATACGTAATAAGCTGCCAGGGATAAAAAGGAAATAATATGCTCCCAATCGGGTTAAGTGCAAAGTATTTTAAGAAGATATAAGCAGCGGGCTGGCCGCCTATCTGAAATGAAGGCAATATAAAGTACTGTAATAAGAAGACGGCAACATTGGATATCAGAAGGTATTTGATGACAGGGGGGAAGAATGCAAATCCCCCGAACATTGACGGACGGTTATACCTGTAATCGTAATTTTTGTAGCGATCCTGTTCTTTACTGAATAATCCCATTAGTTTAAAATTCCTTCAATTTCGGCTGAAGCTCTCTCGAGGTCTGCCGGAGTATCTATTTCCATGGATTTATATTCTGAAACGTCAACAGCAAAAATCTCGTTCCCTCTCTCAATAAGTTCCTGAAAAGACACTTCATAAAATTCATTTACGTTATTCTCTTTCACTATCTTTCTGTCCAGAACTTCCCCTAATTTCTTAAAAAAATCAAGAGAAAACTTCTCAATTCCTATGGATTCACCGTAAGAATCCTCAGGTTTGCTCTCCTTGCCTATCTGCTTAATTCTATTGCTCTTGTCTATTGTTACCTTGATCTCTTCTTCACCTAGCTTATGATTTGTATTTACAGCCAGGCAATTTTCATATCCCGAATTCAGCAGTTTTGATATTATCCGGGGGTCGAATAATATATCACTGTCCAGAAGCATACATTCACTGTTAACATGATCTTTTGTCATCCAGAGCGAATAGCTGTTATTATTATTCTCGTAATCAGGATTGGTCAAATAAGTAATTTTCAATCCCGGATACTTAGCTGACACAAAATCCTTTATCATTTTTTCCCTGTAGCCCGTCACCATAATGTACTCTTCGATATGATTTTGCATTATATTATCGATAATCATCTCCAGTATGGTCCTGCCCCGGATCTTAAGCAAGCATTTGGGGGTAGAATCCGTTAAAGGACGAAGCCTTTTTGATATTCCGGCTGCTAATATGATCGCCTGCATTATTTTAATAAAATTTGAATATATAAAATAGCTGTTTATGTAATTAATTTCAGTGAAGAAAAAATGCAGTTGGATATGTTCTTGGGCTCAATACGGGCACTAATTTTTCACCCTGTATACACTATAATACTTTACCTTCTGATCGCTTATTCCCAGTCCCGGAAATTCCCTGTAAAATTTGAATTCCAGTTTTTCATTTATTTTAATTGGATCCACAACAGTATCTCTCAGAATCACATAATCTGCACTCGCAATTTTTAAAAGGTTAGCTGTGTTCTGCCTCTCTTCCAGGGGAGCGTGCATAATCTTCCGGTTTAGTTCAAGATCTCTGTTTATTAATGCGGCTGCATCTATAATATACCTGTTCGAATAATAACCTATCGCTCCGACATCATTTACCAGTACACGGGACTCTTTTGGCGTCGAGGAATCTATCCACTTCCCTATCGCTATCAAACATTCGTTTGTTCCTTGTGTAAAATTATCCGTAGCAGGCTTCACAGACCTATAAAAAATGAATTGTGTCTGGATGAGGATAATAATGAATAATATTGAAGATAATATCATCAGTCTCGCAGGGTATATCTTCAATGCCTGAAATCCTATTATCGTGAAGAACGGAATGATGATCAGCAGATAGCGTGAGATAATATCGGAATCGGTGACAACATATAAGCAGATCAAACCGATTATCCATAATATCATAAATAAATAATCTTTTATTTTCTTCGTCCTGAACACATAAATAATAACGAGTACACTCAATAATATTCCTACCGCATCAGATACTACAATAGTCAGGAATATCCTTTTAAGTTCTGGTATATAGATGTCCAATCCGAAATTGAAAGTTGTCTTTCCGAGAGCGGTGTTCGGAACAAATGTATTGAAAACGATTTTCGCGTAAACAATAAACGGCACCGTGATGACAAGAAATAAAATACAGCTGTAAAGAATCACTTTAACAGAAACTCTTTTATAAATAAGAAATATAAAATAAACCAGGAACAGCACTATTCCCTCCGGCCTGATAAGGTAAAAGATGCCCAGGCTTATTGAAGCCGATATATATTTTTCTTTATAAACAAAAAAGAATATGAGGAGCACCATAAAAACTGCAAGACTTGTTTCCATACCCGTGAATGCCCACCTGACAAACCATATATTGAGAGAGAATACTGCAGTCGAAATATTCTGAATATTTCGATTATTGAGCATACCTCCCTGATCTGCATTGATATTCATTAAACCCGTAAGCTTATAGAATATAATTATTGACATTATAAAGAGGATAAGGTCCAGGATTTTGGCAAACCAATATCCTTCCATTCCCGCCAGATAAGCTGGAGCCATTAATATAGGCCAGAATAAGCTCGTTACACCATAGCTCGGCTCACCTGCATTAAACGAATACCCGTTGCCATGTGCAATATTCCTGGCATACTGCATATAGATATACGTGTCATCGGGTGAATAATATATTTTTTGGATTATATTAGAAGCAGTTACCCCTAGAGCAACTATCAGGAATATCAGAGAATAATATTTTTTCCAGAATTTCAAATAATAATCAGATATATTTATTTATAGAAGCTAAATTATTGAAATACAGGTAATTGTAATGAAATATTTGTGATAGGACTTCTCTCATTCCTTTTTGAATGATACCAGCACATCATCGATAGAGACCGCTTCGGGAAAATAACCAAGTATTTTCTGCAGGATCTGATCGAGTATTGCGTCTGGGCACGATGCTCCGCTGGTCAGAATTATTTTATAGGGACCGTCCGCAGCATTCTTTAGCCAGCCTTCGGTCTTTCTTTCGGTGTGTGAGTGAATGTCATAATGCAATATGTTTGTACGGGAGATGATCTTGTCTGCACCCGAAATAAAGTAAACAGGCAGCTTATGTTCGCACAGCTCGACAATATGGGTTGTATTAGAACTGTTATAACCTCCCGCTACAATTGCAAAATCCGCATTGCTATCGATCAATGAGTAGGTTGCCCCCTGGTTATCGTACGTTGCATAACAAAGCGTATCGCTCGTATCGGCAAAATGTTCGTTAATATTTTCCGGTCCATATTTCTCTGAGAGGGCTTTACGAAGAAGCTCAGCTATCGCCTGTGTCTCGGAAGCGAGCATTGTGGTCTGGTTAACAACACCAACTCTCTCAAGATCCTTCGCCGGGTTGAATCCTTCCGAATATTTATCTTTGAATAATGCATAAAATAAATCCACAGGTATCTTCCCCAGGATTATATCTGCCAGTTTTGCAGCTTCATTATGATCACGAATTATCAGTGTAGGTGAATTCTTCCTGGAATGCGAGAATGTTGCAATTGTTTCTTCGTGCTTGTATTTTCCGTGAACAATAGTCGTGTAGCCTTTACTTCCGAGGGACTCTGCTCTGTTCCACACTTTTTCGACGAATGGACATGTAGTATCATAGCGGTACGGGTCAATGCCGTGTTCCTTCAGTATACTTTGTATTTCTATTGTTGTACCGAATGCAGGTACTATAACTATGTCATCACTCTCAAGTTCATCCCAATAAATGAGCTGTTTGCCGTCGTGTTCCCTGATGAACCGCACACCCCGTTTTCTAAGGTCATCATTAACGCCGGGGTTATGTATCATTTCACTCAGGAGAAATATTCTCCGTCCGGGGTTTTCCTCGATAGTCCTGTAAGCAATCTCTATAGCATTTTCGACACCAAAACAAAACCCGAAATGCCTCGCAATTAGAAATTTCACGGGTCCGAAATCAAGTACGGAAGGACTATAATCTTTCTTCCTCGGATCAAGGTGTTTCCGCGAGTTCTTTACTACGGAAATAATCGGACTCTTATAATATGTCGGAATATCAAAATTCTTCAAACCTGAATCAAATTAGTACGTAAAATAATAATCATAATATTCAGCGATTACCTGCTTTTTCATTTATATTTCTTCATTCCAGCATCGGCATTTTAATACCGAACTTTTTCCGGTTCTCAATGGCTTTTTCATAGCCTGCATCTGAATGTCTTACTATGCCCATTGCCGGATCATAATTCAGTACTCTATCCATTTTCTCATCGGTCTCTCTGGTTCCGTCAGCAACAATAACCATACCCGCATGTATGGATAAGCCTATCCCCACTCCTCCGCCGTGATGCAATGAAACCCATGTTGCACCGCCGATAGCATTCATCGCAAAATTCAAAATGGGCCAATCTGCGATTGCATCAGAGCCATCCTTCATCTTCTCTGTCTCACGGTTGGGCGAAGCTACACTTCCGCAATCAAGATGGTCCCTGCCGATAACAATGGGAGCTTTTATTTTTCCGGTCCTTACAAGATCGTTGAATATCTTTCCCATTTTCGCTCTTTCACCGTAACCCAGCCAGCATATTCTGGATGGAAGCCCCTGAAATTGAACTTTTTTCTGTGCCTGCTCAATCCACCTCGATAATCCTTTATTTTCGGGAAAAGTTTTTAATACGTATTCATCAGTAACATAAATGTCATTCGGATCGCCTGAGAGTGCTGCCCACCTGAACGGACCCTTCCCGTCACAAAATAGCGGACGGATGTATTCGGGAACGAACCCCGGAATTTCGAATGCAGATTTAAAACAATTATTAAAAGCCTCACCTCTTATATTATTCCCGTAATCAAAAACTACGGCTCCTTTATTCATGAAATCGAACATAGCCTTGCAATGGACGACGACCGTTTTGCGGGCAAGTTCTATATACTTATCCGGATTGCTTTTTCTTAACTCAAAAGCTTCCTCCAGTTTCATGCCCATGGGAACGTACCCGTTGAGCATATCATGGGCAGAGGTCTGGTCGGTCACAACATCAGGGATAATGTTCCTCTTCAATATTTCCGGAAGCACCTCACCAGCATTACCGATCAGCCCGACTGACCTGGCAATTTTCTTCTCTTTTGCTTCCAGGACTATCCGTAGGGCTTCATCCAGATCACCGGTCATTACATCGCAGTAACCTGTGCTGATCCTTTTTTGTATCCTGTTCCTGTCGACCTCAACGCCAAGAAATGCAGCGCCGTTCATTGTAGCTGCAAGCGGCTGAGCACCTCCCATACCCCCGAGACCGGATGTCAATACGAACTTACCTGCAAGAGAACCATCGAAATGCTTCTGAGCACATGAAGAAAAAGTCTCGTATGTTCCCTGCAGTATTCCCTGAGTTCCGATGTATATCCATGACCCTGCCGTCATTTGACCGTACATAGTCAGCCCGAGAGCATCAAGCCGGCGGAACTCATCCCATGTAGCCCATGCGGGTACTATCTGCGCGTTAGAAATCACTACACGCGGTGCATTGGTGTGTGTTTTGAAAACAGCTACCGGTTTACCCGATTGGACGAGGAGTGTCTCATCTGCTTCAAGATCCTTTAATGATTCTATTATCTTTTCATAGCATTTCCAGTTGCGGGCAGCTTTCCCGCTCCCGCCATAGACGATAAGTTCCTCGGGCCGTTCTGCAACCTCGGCATCAAGATTGTTCATCAGCATCCTCATCGGAGCTTCCGTGAGCCATGATTTGCACGTCAATTTAGTACCTGTTGGAGCCTTTATGTTTCTTTTATCCATTTCTTGTAAAATTTAATAATAACAAAGATAGGAAATTAAAGAGGGAAAATTAATTCAAAAATTTTATCTCAAAGGAGAGATGCTTGGATAAAACTATGAGTTATCGGAATTTATTTTATTTTAGGGAGTTCCAGTGACGTGTCCTTCTTTTCTATTTCACGCCAGATCGCCTGGCAGGGAAATTTATTTTCGTAAATGGCGCGGCTCATCATCACAGAATCTACACCAAAAGGCTCCAGATCCATTACTTTTTCGAGATCCTTGTAGCTGCCTATTCCGCCTGCTGCAGTTATTCTCATTGCTGTTTTAATAGCAATCTCTTTTAATCCGTCAATATCGGGTCCTGCAAGAGTACCAACCCGTGAAACGTCCTGGTAAATTATCCTGGCTATTCCAAGGGATTTCATCTGCAGGGCTATGTCCAGCGCGGTAATATTAGTTTTCTTCGTCCATCCCGTTTTTACAAAATATCCATCCCTTACGTCTATGCTTACAATGATCTTCGAGGGAGTAAATGTATCTATCATCTGTTCTACAAGGTCTAATTTTTCAACCACGGCGGTACCAAGCACAAGACGGTATATACCCAGTTCATCGATAAGCTGTTTCGCTATTTCGATAGTTCTTATCCCGCCACCCAGCTGAACAGGGATACCAATCTTATCCACAATCTCTTTAATAATATCATAATTCCGCATGGTTCCTGATAAGGCACCGTCAAGATCTGTTATATGCAGGCATTTGGCGTTCTCCCTCCTGAAAAGGAGTGCCATATTTAAAGGGCTATCGGCATAGAACATTGTCTTATCCTCCAGCCCGCGCACCATCCTTACACTTTTTCCGTTCTTAATGTCAATTACAGGTATTACGAGCATAGTTTTTATTGATAACCATCCGTAAAATTCTTGTAAATTCCCGATTGAATAACACTTATGGGCAACTCCCCGGAATACATAACTAGATTTTTAATAAGTTCCTTCTTATCGGTTTCAGTAACAGCGTAAAATGAAATAGTATTATCTCCTGCAAGCACTTCACCCTGGATTTTCCACTCGCCAACTTTAAACCATTGGGATGGGATATAACTTTGTTCTCCGTCAGAAAACCATATATCATACAGTATCGCTATGTTCACATTTCGTGAACCGGTCACATCATTTAATAAGGAAGTATTGAATTCATGCTGTCTCCTCTTAGCTGATATTTCCTTATCACTTATTCCCACCAAATCGACACATTTGATATCTGCATAAAAATTAGTCGCCCCGATGTCATTTAATGCAACCACTTTATTTTTATAGAATCGTTTAAGGAACATGCTCATCTGATACTGCTGTTCATAGATGTTCGTAGTCATCCGTGGAGTATAAATTATATTTTCTATTCCTTTAATCCCGAAATAAATCACCGGGAAAAGCAAGATCAAGGCTGCAACTATCCACAGTGCTTTTTTTATCGGCAATCCGTCCGGTCGTAATTCGGAGAACTTGAATGCATGCAGCGTAAGGTAAAAAACAAATATCCCCAAAGCCACCAAAAATGATGAATACCGGTAAGACCAGACAGATTTGGAAAATAAAATGTACAATATAATATTTGCTCCGAACAAGAACAGAATAGTAATGCTCTTTTGCTTTAATCCCTGGAATTTATTCTTTAAGAAAGGGTAACTAACTGCCACAAGTAATACCGCAGCCAGAATAAAAATATGCAGCATACTTATATGATCGAAGATCTTATTCCACATGATTAAAAGAACATTCAGAAAATCTTTCAGGGAAAGTACATCAGGTATATCTCCCTTCAAGGAAAGCGAATTAGGAAAAAAGGACCAGCCCTGATGGATCGAATATACTCCGTATAAAAATAAAGGGATGAATGAAAGTACTGACATTAATAAAGCCAGGCTCCATTTTTTACTATAAAGCAAAGCAACAGCCGATATTAATACCAGCACTATCCCCTCGTACCTTACGAGCGGCAATACTGCTGAAAGTATAGCAAGTGAAATGAATACATTTACAGGTATCTTTTTAGTACTGGCTGCATCGGACACGAGGTATATGAATAATATCGAAAGCAGGATATGAAGCACATGCTCCAGCCCTGTAAATATAAGAAACGGAAGCGGAGTCAAAACCGTTAAGAATATTGATATATAAATAACGTAGGCCGGTCTGATACCCTCTCTTGTAAAAATAACATACAGAGAAATAAATATAGCTGTTGCTGAAATAATGTTTAGTATCAGAGGAGTAATTGAATTGATGCCCGCAAAAAAATAGATTAATGCAATCAGAGCTGTCCATAACGGAGATGAAGAGCATGAAGCAAATCCATCCGGACTAATGCCCCAGATGCCGGTAGTCGCAAAATTCTTAGCAATAGCCATGTGGATATAGGCATCATCGAATGAATAGATCACATTTCCCCCGTTCAAACGAATAGACAGGACCAAAATGACTGCTGTAAAAATCCAGAGGATCGATACAGAAATGAATAAACTCTTGTGCTTTTTTAAAAAACTGCTAATATTACGTAGAGTTTGATTCATTACAACAAAAATACTACAAAGAAATTTAGACTATACACCAAATCTGAATGTATGCAACGCTGAGACCATGCCCGTTATCTTCTTACCACAGCAACTTTCCCGGTACATACGAGACTGCCGTCTTTATTGTAACCAACTATTATGTAAATACCCGAAGGAACAAGGCTACCTCTCAGATCTCTTCCATCCCAATTTGCTATCCTGCCCCCGGGACTATCAAATTGGCTGACCAGTATTCCACTGATAGTCAATATTTTGATCGAAGAACCCTCAACCAGCCCGTCGATCCTTAACAGTTTATCATTTGGTATCAAATACGGGTTCGGACCCGCTTTTATTTTATCGCATGCAGTAAGGGGTTGGACTGCCAGTGTCTGATAGGAAACGATACCTTTCTGAGTTCCAAAAAATACTTTGCCCGTTTTATCACTGACAGCTATAGAAGTTATTTTGTTATCGGGAAGAGGTGAATTCAGCATGTTAAACCTGTTTAAAAGGGTAGACCCGTCGGAAGAAACATATATTGCACCGTTCGATGTTGTGCCTATCCACTTATTGTTTAATGCATCCACAGCGATCGACTCTACACTTTCCACAAGCGGTGTACTGATTCCGTTCTCGATTATTCTCATCTTATAAGTTGAAGGTATGGAACCCGGATTTTGAATAACCTGGGAAGGGTCCTGTATAATTGAAATCCCGTTATTTGTAGCCACCCATACCTCGCCGTTTTTATCCAGAACAATGTTTTGGGCTGCAGTAATATCGGTACCCAGCAGAGACGTTGTAATTATAGTCCCGTGAGGGTCAATGCCTTCATTAAAATAAACAACACCGCCGTCCGAAGGAAGTGTCATCCATTTTGTATTATAGTTATCGATGCACATATAAAACAGCGTAGTTGATGTAGGGCTGGCGGGAACAAAGTATGACGTATCTCTGCTAAAATTAACTATTGGTTTATCATTATCGGGAGCCCTGTTAATCACCCACAGGTCCCCGTTATTATCTTCTTTTATACCCTCGATAAGAACAAACCCGGGACTTTCGTCATAATGTCTCAGCATAGAATTACTGTCAATGTATCGGGTCAAGTTGTCACCGTCAATCTTTAATAAACCCGGTCCGAAGCCTGAGATCCAGACAACTGAATTTAATCTTGAAGGATAAACCTGTACGTAACCGCAGCATTGGCCATACCAGCCCATAACCGGGTAATCAGCAACCAGATAGTTCTTCCAGTTTTTCCCATCGAATTTGTAGACACCTGTTGCATGAGGCCAGTCACCCACAGAACCCGATACAGACCAAAGATTATCGTTTCCGTCAATAGCCATGTTAAAGGTAAGATTAGAACAAGGACCATTAGGATAATAATAACTATTAGAATTTCCGTTGTATATATCGACCCCTTTATAGGTTGTACCTATCAATAACGCGTTATTATAAACTTTTAAAGCCTCAACCTCATTGCCTGTAAATACTAGCTGGGCTGTATTTGGATTCGATTGATCTACTTTATATATGCTACTGGTACCCAGGTCTGCAGAAAAATACATACTGCTGCCGGATGTGGTCATATGAGTGATAACACGATGCCCAATTTGTTTGATGCTGGTTGAAGGTAAATATATTTGCAGGCTGGTTCCGTCATAATACACCATGCCGCTGTCGGTCCCGAAATAAACCTTCCCGTTAAAATAAGTTACGGCGTTTATTTTGTTTGTCCCTAATAAGTTCAGTACAGAATTTCCTTGTGTGAAATCAGACCAGCTGGTAGGTTCAGGCAAATTGTTATGTATATTCGCGTAAGCTATGCCATTCTTAGTTGCTGCCCATATTGTATCATTAACCACTACTGTTTGGTATACAGGTGTTCTAACAGCTATTAGAAGCCCCAGATTGGTATAGGGCTGGTCAACGATCTGGAACAGATTAATGTCAAATTTAATGATTGAGAAATCGGTTGCAATAAACATAAAATTATTATACTGGAACAGATTATGTATACCTTTTGAAGCTTCGGTCGAAGTTTGTATATCGGAAATAACCCTCCAATTATTGGAAGAAGGTGAAAAAACACTGATAGAACCGTCCAGACCTCCAGCCCAGATGGTTCCTGAATTATCCACTAGTATAGAAGCCAGTTCATTGCTGAGCAGCCCATTCAATGTGGTATAGGATAAGAATGAAGAACCGGGATTATTAAAATCGAAAGAAAACAAACCACCACTGCTGGCCGCCCAGATTCGGCTGCTAGACACCCCTATTCCGTTAACTTGATTCATAGATGTATAGATATTCCACCCGGGGGTTGTAGAATTATTAAATGAGAAAGCAGGCAGCGTTAAAAAAGAGAATAAGATGACGATTAAAAAGATTTTTTTGTACATACCTTCTTGATTTTTAAGTTGACTAAAAAGTGTAGGGTGTTTTTCTATAGTGCTGAAGTTTGTTATTAATTCATGGGAACAGCAGTTTTCAAAAAACGGATTATTTCATTCCTGAAACATAAAAAAAAATCCGATTAATAAAAGTGGAAAAAGACGTAATATTCAGGGTTCTGTATAATATTCAAAAAGATATTATAAGGGTATTCCTTCTATATCTGCAGCTACATCTATATCTTTTTGTGTGATACCCCCTGCCGAGTGGGTCGAAAATGATACTTCTACTTCTTTATACTTCATGAGTATATAATCGGGATGATGGTTATGTTTCTGAGAGATAGCGCCAACAGCTGTTACAAAACCCATCGTTGAAGGATAATTCTGCGTATTAAACACTTTTTTTATGCAATTATCCTGAAATCTCCATCCCGGGAGTTTCTTGAGATTTTCTTCAATTACATCTTTAGATAATTTTTCAGACATGATCCATTTCCTTTACTAAAGTTAGCAAATAATATGAGTGTTTCTTTACTCATGCAAGAGAAATATTTTAATACTAAAATAAACAAGAAAACCCGGTATAAACCGGGTCTTCTCTTTATTATAAGATATTTCTTCCTTATAAATTACTTTATAAGTACCATCCTTTTTACATCCTGGAAGCTTCCGGACTTCAGCTTGTAAAAATAGATCCCGCTCGCAATATTCGAGGCATTGAATTCTATCCTGTGATTTCCGGCATCCTGATATCCGTTCACAAGAGTTTTCACTTCTTTGCCCGTTATGTCGTATACTCTCAATTCCACAGTACCTGCATTCGCTATATTATATTCGATGACGGTTGTAGGATTGAAAGGATTCGGGTAATTCTGCTTTAATGTAAATTCTTTCGGTGTATTCACTGCAGGTACCACTTTCATAGGATTGGTTGGTCCAAAACCGGTTACAACAGGGAATTCTATGTATGAACTAGCATTAAGATACAAAGTATGATTTCCGCTGTTCAATGTAGGCAGAACAAAAGGATTGGTTCCCAGGAACCAAGCATCGCTCGGTACTACATCAAGGTTCGTTACAACTATCCTTATTCTATCACCTGCTTTGAAAATATGAGAATGTGCAGCACCATAAAATGAGGCTATACGTTTAGTATTCTTTGTATAGTTCCTATCAGTAAAGTTTATCCTGTTGATAAAATCTGCAGTGCTGTCCGGCTTAACTTCGAATATCTGGAAATTAAACTGGCAGAATGTGCCGGCAGTAGAGGAATAATTCAAATTAATTCTTGGTGTACCTAACCACTTAACATCAGAAGTGAGCGGGGCTGTCTCAAAATAGAAGGAACTGGTTTTAAATTGAGTGTTAAATGTAGTCCCGGTAAATTCATAATCAACAGCTTGCTGCATTGTGAGACCACCGGTTATGGTGTTATGCAGGATCCCGATCGTATCAGCCCAATTTTCACTAGTATGTTTGGTAAAATCGTTATGAAAATTCAAATGAAGGGTTGATGTTAAAGACGGCAGCGGTACAGTAGAACTGTCATGAACAAATGTCCAGTATTGATATATTTTAGGATATGTAGTTGACGCATATTCATATTTAGGGGCAGTAAGCTCACCGTTCTGAACGTTGAACAGCCAATAGAAGAACCAGTCATTGAAGAACTGCATGTGCCAGTCATTCTCCGTCAGGGACTGGTCGCCGCCGTGTCCGATAACTGCTCCAATGTACATTCTGAACGGAGCCTGCATTAATGAGGCCGCCTGCATTATTCCTGAAGCATTAAAAAATTTATCCTGCCATGATCCTTCCAGAATCATCGGTACCCTGTTATTCGGTACCAGAGTCATAAAATCTCTGTTTACAGGAACATTCGCTGCAAGATTATTCCAGCTTGCTAATGTATTATTGTATACCCATGTAGGAAATTTCTTTACTAAAGTCGTATATCTTGCTGTATCGGAATTATATGAACATGTCCAGAGGAATGTCATCTTAATACTTCCGTTCTCGATCCAGCTGCTTGCGAAATTAGGCGGAGCAAGTGCGGATATAATAGTCTTGACCGGTGCACCGTTACAGGCTGCCATAAAAGGTAATAGACCTCCCTGTGAACCACCCATAATCAAAATATTACCGGGGCTGGAACCGTTAACTGAATCATTCTTAACCCATGTAATGAGTTGAAGCAAATCATTCATTTCGGTCGTGCTGATCAAATTCGATTGCCCTTGTGAGGCACCCTGTCCTCTTACGCTGTATGTGAAAGTATAATAACCGTAAGAAGCCTGGTCGTGGCAGAATCCTGCCAGCGTATTTTTGTTATCACCGTATCCATGCACCATCATTACTGTAGGCCAACCGCCTGCAGGAGGTGTACCGAAGGGGATGTATTTTAAACAATCCATCTTTTTACCGTCACTCATGGTGACCATAAAATCATATCGCACAACAGAATCCGGTCCTGGACCGTTCAGTTTATATGGCGATGGCGGCAGCATAGGTAAATTCCATGTGTCAAAGTTAGCAGGATGCTTCACATTTGGCGCTGTGTAAACCGAAGGCTCTTGCTGATCATCAGCCTGGGTGTTCTGTGAAAATGTATAACGCGGAAAGATTATCAATATCGCCCCGCAAATAAAAAGGAAGAGTAGGTTTTTCATTTTTACTTTTAATTAAATTAATAAATATAAACTCTATTTTTTTACTGGTTTTTTTATACTCTGATTATTTCGGCAGGTCGAAAAACCCAAAATCAGAGTTTAAACTACGTTTTAACAACAGTATGGACTAGATAGGCTTTTAAACAGGCGGTTCGAGTAAATAGTTTCTTCCAATGCAAAAAAATGATTTTTTTTGATAGAACGCTTACCGGGTGAGAAACTACTTTAATAATACCATTCGCTTGACATCGTGAAAACCCGTCGTTCCGGTGTTAATGGTAATTTGATAGAAGTAAATACCGCTGGCAAGATTCACTCCATCGAAGATGATACTATACGATCCTGTTTCTTGCTGATCATTTACCAACGTTTTGACTAACCTGCCTGTGATATCATAAACCTTTAACTCAACATGTGATGAAAGAGGCAAATTATATTTTATGGTTGTGCCCGGGTTGAACGGGTTCGGATAATTTTGTTTTAGCTCAAAGCTGGAAGGAACATTCTGTGTGTTTCCGATAATACCATTTAATGTTGTTTTGATCGGTAGGTCGATATATGAATTGCTGTTCAGATCAATTGTATTGTTCTCATTTATCAGCACAGGCAGAACAAACGGATTCGTTGCTAAGAAGGATGAATCACCCGGGGCTGTATCAAGATTTGTTACAATAACCCTAATTTTATCCCCCGCTTGAAATATATGTGAATGTGTTTGACCGTCAAAAGCAACCGTTTTGTTTGTATTAGCAATATAATTCCTGTCAGTGTAATTGATTCTGTTAACGAAGCGGAAGGAACTATCCGGCTTAACATCATAGATCTGAAAATTAAATTGGCAGAATGTACTGCCCGAAGATGAATAGTTCAAATTTACTCTCGGTGTTCCGATCCATTGTAAATTCGAAGTTAAAGGATCCGAATCGAATACCAATGTATTCTTAGTAAAATTAGAATTAAAGACCACGCCGGTAAAAGCTTCGTCCACGGCTTCCTGCATGGTCAACCCGCCGGTAATGGGGTTAGCTAAAGTTACAAAATCTCCCGTATTTAGGTCAGCAGTACTTGTTAATCTGTTATTCCTGTTAAAATAAAACCTTTGGTCCTGCACAGTTGGGAGCGGCCAGATACTGGACTCAGCATGGACAAATGTCCACGCATATCCAAGATATGGATAAGTTGTGCTGGCATATTGATATTTAACGGTATCAAATAAAGAAGGGGGATAATTGAAGAGCCACCTGTAAAACCAATTATTGAAGAAGGTCATATGCCACTGATTTTCCGTTATAGACGAATCTCCTCCGTGCCCAACTACCGCTCCAAGATACATCTGAAACGGTGTATTCAAATTCTGGACAGCCTGGTATATTCCTGATGCATTGAAGAATTTGTCCTGCCATGAGCCCTCTACGATTATGGGAACGGAACAATTATGTACAACGTTCATAAAGTCTCTTCCTTGAGGAAGCCAGGCTGCGAGACTATCCCACTTTTCCTTATTATCGGCATAAATCCAGACAGGGTACCTGCTCACTGCAGCACTGTACCTCACAGTATCCGGAGGATACGACAATGACCACAATAACGTCATCTTTATAGAACCGTTCTCTATCCAGCTGCTGGCAAAATTAGGCGGTGCAAGTGCGGATATCACTGCATTAACCTGCATACCGTTGCATGCCGCCATAAACGGCACTAACCCGCCCTGCGAGCCTCCCATCACTATTATTTGATTTCGATTGGACCCTGAAAGAGTATCTCTTTTGACATAGTTCACAATCTCCATTAGATCCAGCATGTCATCCGTGCTTATGAGGTTAGTAACTCCACTAGAATTTCCCTGTCCCCGCATGCTGTAGGTCATAACATAATATCCGAACTGTGCCTGTGCTCTGCAGAACTTTGCGAGTGTTTCTTTGCTGTTGCCGAAACCATGACACATGATCACGGAGGGCCAGCCATGAACAGGCGGAGAGTTAATCGGGATATATTTTAAGCAGTCGAGCACGACCCCATCCCGCATAGTAACGGTGAAGTCAAACCTTACCACGGAATCAAGCAACTCAGCGGAATACCGCGGCAGTAACTGCATGTTGTAGCTGTCGAGATTTGCTGGCGGCTTGATGTGTTGTGAAAAATCGGTCTGCCCATTGACTATAAGCAGTGCAACGCAGAACAAATATTTTATCATTCGTCTCATTATAGATTCTTATATTATTCATAAATAGATATCTCGCTGTCTTTAACCATTTAGTAGATATACAAACCCGCCAAATATATGGATATGCTTATTTGATAAGAACTTAAGCTATTGTTGTAACAAGAGGTAGAATAAAACAGTTTCTATTTTAATTCTAAAGTATGCTCGCCTATTTGAGCCATGAGGAAGGTGTCCGAAATTGTAAATCCAGACAAAAAAAATCCCGGCTGTTAACCGGGACCTTATTCTGCTTATGGTTATAGGGATTACCCTACCCTAAGTAACTCGTTATTTGATCAATATCATTCTCTTCACCTCTTGGAAACCACCTGAACTTATCCTGTAAAAATATATCCCGCTCGCCAGGTTTCCTGCATAAAAATCTACAATATGAAGACCTGCCTCCTGGAATGCATTGACCAAAGTGGCTACTTCCCTGCCGAGCATATCATAAACCTTTAATTCTACATAACCTGATCTCGGAATGCTATATTCTATCGTTGTCGAAGGGTTGAACGGATTCGGGTGATTCTGGCTCAGAGTGAATTTCCCTGACTGGTTGCCCGGTGCATCAGCCTGCTGTGTGTTCTCTGAAGTTTGTGAGGATGATCTTATCGGCAGATCAATGTAAGAGGCACCGCCCAAATAAATATCATTCGTGCTGTTGATAAGTACAGGAAGCACGAACGGGTTTGTACTTAAAAATGCCGAATCGCTCGGTGCACGGTCGAGATTCGTGACCACTAATCTTATTTTGTTTCCTGCTTTAAAGATGTGTGCATTTGCCTGCCCATTGATCGATTGTGTACGTTTCGAATTTTTCTTGTAGTCCCTGTCCGTGTAGTTTATCCTGTTGACAAAATAAAGTTTGCCGTCAGGCGTTACTTCGTAAACCTGAAAGTTATACTGACAGAATGTCTTTGCACTTGACGAATAAGTGAGGTTAACTTTTGGAGTTCCCAGCCATTTCATATCCGATGTGAGGGCAGCGGTCTGAAAATAGACCGAGCTCACCTTAAATTTAGAATTGAACGAACTTCCGGTAAATTCGGCATCCACTGCCTGCTGCATCGTCAGATTACCTTTTATGCTGTTATCGAACGATGCTTTATCGTTGGGTTTCGAACTTATCGTCGTTGCCAGCCCGTTGTTCTTGTTAAGATATAAACGGTAATTTGTAGTGATCTGTGTAAGCGGAACCCTCGAGCTGTCATGAATGAATGTCCATGTATTATTCTGGAACGGAAAAACTGTAGATGCATATTGGTATTTAGGTGCATCCATAGTACCGTTCTGGACATTGAACAGCCAGTAAAAGAACCAGTCATTGAAAAATTGCATATGCCAGTCGTTCTCTGTCAGGGACTGGTCCCCGCCGTGTCCCATTACCGCTCCGATGTACATCCTGAACGGAGCCTGCATCAAATTCGCCGCCTGCAATATTCCCGATGAATTGAAAAACTTATCCTGCCACGAACCTTCCATTATCATGGGGACCCTGCTGTTCGCAGCAATATTCATAAAATCTCTGCCGATGGGAAGCCAGTATGCGAGGCTGTCCCATTTTTCTTTAGTATCAGCATAAACCCATACCGGGAACCTGCTCACAGTGCTGTTATATCTTGCCGTATCTGAGTTATAAGAAACTGTCCACAAAAATGTCATCTTGATGCACCCGTTCTCAATCCAGCTGCTTGCAAAATTCGGTGGTGCAAGTGCTGAGATTATGGTCTTAACAGGTGCCCCGTTACATGCTGCCATATACGGTATCAGCCCGCCCTGCGATCCGCCCATTATAAGAATATTGTTCGGATTCGAGCCGTTTACCGAATCTCTTTTGGCATAATTTATTACTTCGAGTAGGTCCTGCATTTCGGTAGTGCTAATCAAATTAGACAGGCCCCCCGAATGCCCCTGTCCGCGCATAGAGTATGACATAGTATAATACCCGTACTGTGCCTGTGCCTTGCAAAACCCTGCCAGTGTCTCTTTACTATCTCCATAACCATGGCACATCATAACCGTCGGCCAGCCTCCCAGAGGTGCGGTACCGACCGGAATATATTTCAAACAATCCAGCACAACACCGTCTCGCATGGTTATTATAAAATCATATCTTGTAACGGAATCAAGACCTGCAGTCATGTAAGGGGGTAGAAGCTTGAAACCGTAACTATCCATCGAGCGCGGACGGTGTTGTGATAACGTAGTTCCGCTGATGAAAAAAATGATAAGAATGGCGAATAACCCTGAAGGGAAAAATAAAGGTTTTCGGGAATTGGAAAACAGTTTTAGCATTTTGCTCACTTTCTAAGAATAAATAATAACGGGCAAAAAAAATTCTGCCAAAAATTCCCTGCTAATCGGTCTACAAAGTTATCTTTATATCTAAATAAAAACAATAACTTATTCCATTAGTTCTACAAATACTGATTTTCCATAACCTTAACTATATCGGTGTATGAAATAGATAGATTTACGGTTAACCTTTTCACGTTAGGTAAAATGTAAATAAATTGTTCTTGATTTGGAGTTGCATGCCCATTCGCGGGAATACGGGTGAAACGATATGATTCGAACATGAAATTAAACCTTGACCTGTTTTATATCCTGTTAGTAATCGACGGGGTTTTTTATTGATTTTGGCAGTTCTTATAAATCATTAAAATTCTCATAAATTGGAACTTTTAATAAATTTGACATAATAATTTTAAAAATAATAACATATTCGTTTTTTTTTTTTATAAATATCTATTATATTAGAAGTGAGTATTTTTTTCTACTTTTTCATCATCTTTTCAACTCACATATGAATACCACAAGATTTGGTTAATTACGGAATTTTAAGATAGATGTGAATAATTTATTCAATCTATTTAAATATAAAAAGTAAAAAAAATATCATTTAGTACAGGCAATACCTGTACAACTAATTCCACACAGGGGGTGGAATATGAAAACAAAATTATTTACTCTTCTATTTCTCCTCGTTTTTATACATCATATCAATTCGCAATGGGTACAGACATCAAACGGTATTAGTCCAATTGAAATTAGTTGTTTAGCCAGCTATGGAGCAAACATCTTTGCCGGTTCATACTACTTTCATGGTATTCATTTAAGCACAAACACTGGCAAAAACTGGATTGGAGTTAATAATGGTCTACCGGATAGTATTATGGCCAAGGTTTTAGCAGTAAGCGGAATAAATGTTTTTTTGGGAACTTATAATTACGGTATTTATTTAAGCACAAACAACGGCATGAGCTGGATTGCTGTTAATAATGGACTTCCGAATAATATCGCTATTAGTTCATTATTGGTATACGGAACAAGTATTTTTGCCGGTACAAGGTATCATGGTATTTATTTAAGCACAAACAATGGCTCAAACTGGATTGCTGTTAATAATGGTCTTCCTATTACACAGCAAATCTACTCTATGACTGTCAGCGGAACTTATATATTTGCCAGTACTTACAATCAAGGTATTTATGTGAGTACAGATAACGGTACAAGCTGGAGAGCTTCTAGTAATGGTTTTCCTACAAATACTAATGCAACTTCTTTAGCAGTCGAGGGGTCGAATATTTTTGCTGGTACATTCAATCATGGTATTTATTTAAGCACTAATAACGGTACAAGCTGGTTTCCTGATAATAATGGTATCACAGATAATTCAACTGTATATTCTTTAACGGTAAACGGAACAAATATTTTTGCGGGAACAAATTTATGTGTTTATTTAAGTACAGACAACGGTGCCAGCTGGATCTCTGTTAATAACGGTCTTCCGGGGAATACGTATGTCCATTATTTTACAGTAAGCGGAATAAATATTTTTGCATGCACAGATTTTGGTGTTTATTCAAGTACAAACAACGGTACAAACTGGGTTCCGGTTAATAATGGTCTTTCCGGAAGTATTTTCATCAATGATTTCGCAATAATAGGTGCAAATATTTTTATAGGTACTCCAAGTTATGGTGTTTATTTAAGCACAAATAATGGAAATTACTGGTATTCTGCTAATAATGGTCTTCAATCTGGTGCCAGTGTTGTAACTTTTGCGGTAAGCGGAACAAATATTTTTGCAGGAGCATATTTTTATATTTATTTAAGTACAAATAATGGTTCCAACTGGATCCCTGTTAACAGTAATTTTCTAGGTAATATGGGACTCTCTTGTATGGTAGCGAATGGGTCATATATTTTTGTAGGTACTAATCAAAGTGGTATTTATCTAAGTACAAACAACGGAACAAACTGGACTTCAGTTAATAATGGTATTCCATATAATTCATGGATTAATACTTTAATAATAAGCGGATCTAATATTTTTGCCGGTACTTCCGGTGACGGAATATATTTAAGCTCGAACAATGGTGCAAATTGGATTCCCTTAATTAATGGTCTTCCGATAGCCGTGTCTGTAAATTGTTTTGCGGTGAACGGAACAAGTATATTTGCCGGTATATACCAGCATGGTATTTATTCAAGTACAAACAATGGTTTACAATGGTTTCCTGTTAATAATGGTCTCCCGTCTAATTCCATTATCTGGTCTTTGGCAGCAAGCGGAACGAATATTATTGCAGGATCTTACACCGATGGGGTTTATTTAAGTACAAATAATGGTGCAAGCTGGATGCAAAAAAATGAAGGGTTAAGTAATCTTGATATACCTGTTCTTGTTGTCAATAACAATTACGTTTTTGCCGGTGTTTATGGTGATGGCGTCTGGAGAAGAGATCTATCGGAATTGATAGGTGTCCAAAAAATCTCAGAATCCGTCCCGCAGAGTTATGCATTATACCAAAACTATCCCAACCCGTTCAACCCAACAACAAAGATAAAATTCCAAATCCCCCTTAATAAAGGGGGAGAAAGGGGGTTGTCTTTCGTAACCTTGAAGATCTACGACCTCCTCGGCCG
>JBEKSX010000021.1:0-34189 GCA_049516635.1 Ignavibacteria bacterium
AAAAAATCCGCTTCTAACTCCGGGGTTAGTAAGTGCTATGGTAACTTTGATCTGTGAATAGGCAAAACCTGATACAAACAGGCATAAGAGAATAATTGATATTAATTTTTTCATGGTTTGCTATTAATATTTAAGTTTGTAATTAATAATTATTTGGATACTTCCCGCTTTCACGGGAAGTATCCTATTTTTTTTATTCTATTTATTGTTCGAATTGTTTTGTTTAATCTGATTTTGCTGTATCACTTTCATCCAGTAATTACTGCTCTCGATATTCTTCTTCTGTATCACCGGATTGTTTGCAGGAATAAACCCGCACGGCAGATATGAACTGTTACCATTGTATAATATCCATAAGAACTGGTCAAGAGCATCCACATATGTATCTCCGTTGAAGTCTGCCGAATAAAATCCATTCTGACCGTTCTGAGCTATCCAGATCAGCTGGTCAAGAGCATCTACATATTCATCCTGGTTCGCATCTCCCGGTATCATACCCCACAACACAGGGGAGGTAGAAACCTTTATCACGTTGAACCCGTATGTCTTTGACGAGTCGGTTGTGAAATCATAGCTTACCGTTGAGCCCCTGGTTACCTGCTGTGTATAATTGCTCGCTATTGGCAGATGATTTCTGTGATAAACTAATATGTAGTACTTACCGGTATTTGCACGTGCGAAGCTCGGAGTAGGCGTTGCACTGAATGTAACCGAATCAATCAATACCCTTGCTGAATCTACCTTCGTGCATGTGGCTGAATCGACTAGTATCATCCGGACAGTGTCTTTCATATTAAGTTGACTCATGCTGGTATTGTAGAACCCGCCCGGGATTACTTTCAAGTTAACCAAAGCATTTGCATTACCGGGAGTAAATTTGAATACAACGGAATATGCACCATAAAGCGTACTGCTCTTAGGTCTGACTCTCCAGAAATACGGCTGATTGATCGTTAACCCGCTCACAATTCGTGTTGTACCGGTTACTGTTGAATCATTCACTAAAGGAGTCGTGAGGAACGTTGAATCGGTACCGAGCTGGACCAGATACGAAGTAGCGAGTGACGCTACGCTCCAGGTCAGTGTATCCGTTGTTGGCTGATATAATGCCTTATTCACAGGTGATATTAAATTAACAGCCAGACCGCCATCAGCCAGAGCAAAGTTAGAGAAGTTTGTCAGACCTGAAACGCTGATTGTATTCGGCCAGGTAACTAAGCTTTGCAGGTTCTGACCTCCACTTCCATATGTCTGCCAGAATACCTGCCCTGATGTATTATATTTGGAAAGTAGTGTGTTTGTATTCGGTGAAGTAATCGTATAAGTTTCATTATCACCGAAAGCAATAGTGATAGTATAAGTCGTTCCGCTTAAAGTGCCTGTCGGAGTAACAGTCCAGTATGATGTTCCGTAATTACTGCCCAGTGTACCGGTATTTGTAGGAGGAATGCCTGAATAATAATTAACGGTCATAGTAGTCGGATAGGATGTACCGCCTAATCCCCAACTAATTGTGCATATGGTTCTGCCGTAAAGCACATATGAAGTGAATGCACCGGAACCCGGAGTTCCAACCTGTGTAGCGGCAGGATTATTAGGCGGTGTTGCAACGAATTCACAAGCACCGATATCGCTTACACCAGCCGAAATAGACGTCGGACGGGTATTTCCTTGATAGTCAGTACCATATCCGCTTAGAGCAATTCCCTTTCCGGAAATTATCCACGCTGATGAATTATTAGTATTGATCGTTAGATCACCTGTACTAATACTGGTAAGCAGATTCGCCGGATTGAGAGCGCCTGTATTTGTACTCCATGACTGGTTATCACCACCCGTTGAACCTACCCAGGCGGAGAAAGGAATCGGATTACCATAACCCCATTCTCCTATAGTTGCATCGCTTGAACCGAGGAATACATTATAGTTAGATGCGGTTGCTGGCCAGCCCTCGATCACAGAAGATTCATTTGCAATACAATAATTAAAACCCCCGGTCCTTGCATTAATGAAAAAGTTATCCCTAAGAATTGATATACTAAAGTATGTCGGGGACCCGGTGTTAATTGTTCTAAGGAAATCATAGGAATTACAGGTGCTGGAGGAAGGTTGAGAACCTCCTACGTAAATTGTATTGTAATAAATGTATGTCGGGGACGAATATGTAATGCCTGAATTCCAGATACCAATGATACTGCAGTTGATAGTTGAGTTCGGTCCATTGAATTCCGGAATTTTCTCTTTTCCTTTATTAACGGGATTCTGGTTCAGCTGTGTTGTTTTAGGATTCTCAACATCTAACGCCGAAGCATCACTCATTTTCTTATCTATAGTTTTATTCTTATTATCTTTTGTAACAGCATCAGGAACATTTTTCGGCAAATTTTTCGGTATTGCATCCATATTAACAGGCGGTTTATTCACAACAACCTGTTCGAATTTTTCCGTACTAGGATTATTTAAATTCATCATCATGTCTCCCGTCACATCACCATTTGTTAAGCTTATCATATTGTTCGAAACGTAAAATACTCCATAGTCCGGCAGACTTATTCCAATAAGGTTCGGATTCGGAGCTATCGTACCTGTTCCTAACATCCTGAAGTCATAGATCTTATTTCTGCTGATGGGTCCATTTGTTACATAGAGACGGTTTGCAATTCCGGTTGTTTGAGTTGCACCGGTTGTACCATTTGAATATAACGAATAGATATTATTCTGTGATATTGTACATGTACCGTAATAATTGTAACCTAATATTCCCATAAGCACGTTACCTGCCAAAGCATAGTTAGTATTAACAGTCAGGTTTCTTACAGTGTTACCGGTTATGTTTACCGTCACATCAACACTACTGTAATAGCTGTATCTAATTCCGTAAATATAACTGACATAAGCTGAAGCATTATTATAAGATGTTATGTTCGCAACAATATTGTTTGTAATATTCACGATCGTACCATAATATGTAGAAGCTAGTATTCCATGGCACTGTTGACCCAGATCAGACGTATTAGTTAACGAAATCGAGTTTGCCGTTGTTAAGCTTCCGATCAAGTTATTGCTTATGGTAAAAGTTTGACCATAAATGCTGGTACTATAATAGTAGATACCAATTATACCATCAGTAGTTCCGGTAGAATTTCCTGCAAGTGTTATGCCGCCGATGGTATTATTCATAATTGCACCAAAACCGGTGTGATATATCATATACAATGTATATGCAGTAGCAGTGGTATTTGTAGTAAGTGTAATTGAACCATTGCCTGTTGCCGACCCTATCGTATTGCCGGCAATATTTCCAATATTAACCCAGCTATATGCATAACCTGTAAATATTCCCCTGAAGAAATTGGATGAGCTGCTTGCAGGAGACGTGGTCAGATTCATATTTTGTATAACGTTCCCTTGAACGCTTGTAACAGCAAGTCCACCCACATACAAATACATGCCATAGAAAGTATAAAGACCTGCGCCGCTATAGGTCATCGCGGTGCCTCCACAAGAAGGTGCCGTACCACCTATATAATTATTGGTTATAATAAGATCATAGGCAGTTACGTTGTTATTGAATATACCAACGAAGTATGAGGCATTGCTGACCGTCCTTGCAGCAGTTTGATATATACTGTTATTGCTGATGGTCCAATCGGCAGAACCGGTATTTAGATAAATGCCCGCTGTATATGCACCGCCATCATAGAACCAGTTATATATATTACAATTAGTAATAGTATTGTAATTATTGTATATTTGAAGATTCGTCGAACTACCGTTAGATATTATTCCATTTGCAGGCGTGCTATAACCTGAAGTATCTTTTATATCGCAATAAGCAATCGTGTTGCTATCATTACCCCATGTAGTACCTGCACCGAATAGCAGAGTACCGCTGGTTGTACCGGTATTATTGCTTTCAATATAACAGTACTTGATACTATCTTTTATAGCATCACTGACTAAACCTAATGTCGGAGTACTTCCATATAAATTAGAGAAAGTAAGATACTTTCCAGAACCCAAGCCGTTTTGTCCGTCTATAGTAACCCTCTTCGCACCATTTAATCTTATCAAACCGTTTGCATTCGATGAGCTTCCCGAAAGTACATACATGGAAGCTGCAGCAGGAACTATTCTAATCTTATATCCGCCTACGCCTGTTTCATTGGTCAGGTTTAGTCCGTTTGTTCCATCTTCAACAGTATTTGAGGTAATTTGAATAGTCACATTCCCTGATACTGTACCTGCATTGATAGCTGCGAATATTCCCGCAGCACCGGTCAGCGATGTATATGTTTGTGCTGTGCCGACCTGGTATGTACCCGAGAAAGTATTTGTTCCTATTGTATAGCTTAATGTGTTTGTGATCGGAGCATTAGTTGAAGCGAGAGCTACAGTAGTAGGTACCACTGTAAATGTTGCCTGGTTAGCCCCAACATTGGGAGTTGAAGCAAGGTCCTGAGCAATTACAAAGTATTGTACAATATTGCCCGCTGCAACACCCGTTCCTCCATTGAGTTTAGAATAATCTATAGTAAAATCAAATGGAGATGTAGTTCCGTTCACTTCAACATATTTCCATCCATCTGTAGTGTTTGTGTTATCATTTATAACGTTCCCATCAGTTGATCTCTTGTAATAACATCTGGGTTTTGTTCCTGTTGATATATTCACACCGCTCTGGTCTGTAATAATAACATTAGTAAATGCCCTGTTAGCAGTTCCGCCTATACCTAAGGGATTGTAACTGATAAATGGAGGAATAAGATCTGCGTTCACTCCGCCGAATTCATTAGCTCCAACATCAGGCGCAACAGGTGTATATGTCCCGACAGGATACCCTGAGTTTGGATATCTCGGAGTATTGAAAGCATCAGAAGTAATATTTATCAGAGAAGCCGGGATTGCACTTGTAGAAATGATCTGCCCGCCGCTTTCGAGCTGTGTCCCCACAGTTGTTTTTATTCTCAAGTCATAAGGAATCGTTGTGCTGTTCATAAATGGCGGGAATTCCGTAGCTGAATTATTATCCCTCGGTAAAACGAATGTTTTGTAAGCGGCGAGTGTCTGCACCAAATTCGTTCCATCATAAAAAATTAAGTGAGTTGCAGATGGAGTACCCGCATAGTAACAGTTATTATTTGAACTATTTAAATAAGTTGTTAAGGTTGTCGATGACCTTCTGTAAGCACAGGCAACACCCCCGGTCGAACCCGGAGTTGAGCTATCGGCAAGAATATTATTTCTCATATCAAGATTTGAGCCTGTTGAAGCATATAGTGCTGCCGTACCGAATGTAGTTGAAGAACTGCTTATCGCTTTTAACAGAATGGTATTATAATAAACATTTACGCTGGTACCTGCATTTATATACATTCCGGAAACTGCCGGTGTTGAATAATTTGTGCTCGCCGGAGCATTTAGATCCGAAATAAAGTTATTATAAACGAAATCCAATACTCCGCCAGTTAGATACAAGCCGTAAACATAAGCAGTAGTACTTGTATTTGAGGTAAGTCCTAAGATCCTGTTATTATTTATCACGATCGGATTACCGTAACTAACGCTGCTGCCTACATACATACCATAAATAGTACCTCCGGGGCTGGTTATATTGAATACCGAATCCCCTGTCATGGTCGGCTGCGTAGATGTACTGGAGAACACATTATATATTCCATAGATAGTACTCGTTCCGACGTTCGAAATATTTCCAACTTTATTATTATTAATGTTTAGCCAGTTTGGAGGTGAACCACTCTGTATAATTCCATAAATCGTCGAAGCCGCTGCGCTCGATAAGCCGTTTATGGTGTTATTATTTATATTAATTACACCCATTCCTGAACCTGAATGATAAAGTCCATAAATAGCACCGGTGCCTGTAGTGGTAGTCTTCGTGTTGTTGGTTACGGTATTATTTATAATATTCACAGTTGAACCGTAGTATGGAGTAGCAGAATAATACATACAATATGCTGCGCCGGTTCCGGTGCCCATATTTCCAGATACTGTATTATAGCTGTAATCCACAGAGATTGCAGGTGATGGACAATAAGTCATATAAAAAACACTTGAACTTGTGGTAGGTTGATAAGTATTCATAACAACATTGCTATCCACCATTGTTGAAGTGTATCCTCCCGTGCTCGAATAAACTCCATAAGTTGTACCTGTTGCAGCGCCGGTTCCGCAAATAGTATCATTCATTATCCTGTTGCCGTTCATCTTACAGGTTAATGCAGCTCCGCCGCTGTACATTAAATATCCTGCATAAACAGTTGTACCATAAACTGCATTTGCAGAATCCAGATTATAAGACATATTAATTGAATTAGCGCAGGACCCGCCATTATAATAATCGTATGTATAAGTCGTCGTTGAAGCGACAACTCCATGCTTATTATTAATCACTTTATTTCCGCTTATGTTAATGGATTGCAAATAGGCCATTGAACCGGTAGCGTTATAAATATAATAGCTATAGTAAGAAGCGCATGGATTTACGCAATCACGAACAACATTATTAGTCATAATAATCTGGTTACCGTAGTAAGTAGCGTTATAAATTGCATACTGATAACCTGTAGAACCTGTCGTATCAACTAAAGTAACGGTATCTCCGGATATTACGCTGTTTCCGAGATTATAATAATTATAACTATAGATCCCATACATATAGCCGGTTGAATTAACACCGCCCCTGCTGTTTATGTATGTATTTGATATTGTCGGATTACTCTGGTAATAAGCATATATACCATAAGCATTTGTTGTGGATCCGCCAAAGTTGGTTATACTGCTTCTTCCCGTTCCTGTAGTGCTGATTATATTATCATGGTCCTCCAATGAAAAAGGCTGATACGTATCCGGATAACCAAAAATATACATTCCACTGTAGGAATTCGTAATATTAATGTTTAAGAAACTGTTATTTGAACTAGTACCTGATGGACCTGCCGGCTGAGCTGTAGCACCGGCTAAAGTCATATAATAAGAATATATACCATAGGTGCCTGTAAATGTCTTGTTCAAAGTAATATTGCAATTTTTGATCGTAATATACTGATCTCCATGTAACCCATCAGCCAGTCTTAGCAGTGCATATCCCCACTCCATTGCTGTAGTGCTTGATGAATTGGAAGAAGTATCTGATACGTCTATTCCATCAAATGTTATATAGCTCACTCCAGAGAATTTAATTACACCGTCATAACTTCCTGTTCCGGGTGCGGCAACTATTCTGGGATTCGCACCTGTTCCGGATTTCTGGAATGTAATAGGGGCAGTTGACGACCCAGAAGCCGTAATAGTTAGATTAGCTGCAACCTCTGTCCACCCTGCTGCAACATTAAATGTAACTGCACAATTAGGTGTGCCCTTAGCATCCAGGTCTGTAATAGCAGCAGCTATGCTCGGATAGTTACCCGGGATATTATAAGTACCGCAAAGTCCACTTCCCTGAATAATACGGAAACCGGCAGGTGAAGTCACGGTTGGTGTACGTGCCACACCGCCAACTGTAATTGAACTGCACTGAGCATCTAATGTATCTCCCGTGGGAGCTGAAGCGGGTACGTCATAAGTAAGCCAGAAATAATTTACTCCCTGGGAAAGCTGCTGGCTTCCTGTAATTGTGAATGCTCCGCTGGGGGTAGCAATACTTCCCACCAAGGTAGAGGTATTAAAAGTAGAATTTATTCCTGTCCAGTAAACTTTAGCATTTGTTAAATCCTGAGCCGGATGTGATGTCCCTGCCGTGTTTAATGTAAAGCTCGTTGCATTAATAGGACTGATCGTTCCATCCGTAACAACCTGCATGCCGATTATTTGTGTATTAGTAGAAGGTGTAGATACCGGTGATACGACTGTTTGCGTGGTTGTGCTTGACACATAAGTCATATTCGTATCTGCCCGTACAACCAGAGTATAATCTTCCGTTTCTCCATAAGTCATTGTTGTGCAGTAATAAGAAGAATTAATAGTATTGCCGGATAAATTAGCCCTTATTCTCATTCTGTGATTGCCAAGTGTAGCACCTACAGGAACCATAATAATGGTTGTAGAAGGTATTGGCGAGTTAGAACCTATAGTTGATGAAAGGAAGAATTCCCCTGCATCTGCAAAAGAATAGTTATTGTTCCAATCAACCCATGTACCGAAATTGCATGGATTAATATTACCTGAGAGATTATTTGAAGCAAGCATCGAGTACTGGTTATTTTGCCTGACTACTGTAGAAAGGTTGGTATAGTTATTATTCATATAGGGCAAACCGCCTGTACATCCGGTTGTATTATTAATACTGCCTAAAGTAACGTTGTTGACGTACAGATCGTAAGGACATCCCGAGTTAGAAAATTGACCCCTGCAATAGTAATCAATAAAAAGATTTCCAACAGGTGCTGTTGTTGTAGGTACAACGCCGCCCATCGGGCTTGATCCAATAATAGAATCGCATTGCGCATCAACGCTGTCATAGACGTTTGCACCTGCTGCAAGATCATAAGTTAACCAGAAATAATTTGTCGCAGCTGGGTCTAAGGATGCGGTATCGGTAAAGTTCATAACCCCCGCGGGTGGAAAAGTAATTGTTGAGCCATACTGCCTTGTCTGTGCAAAAGTTGATGAAGACCTTGTGTACCAAAGTTTCGCCGCAGCAATATCTACTGAAGGATTGTTAGAACCCGTATTTTCAAGTTTTAGCCTTGTAATTATTAGAGGGTTCAGACTCCCTGTATCGACAACCTGAACCTGAATTATCTGGTTATTAACTGAACCGGGAGCTATAACAGTACCGGCATTTAACTGAACCGTATTACTTGAATAATAGCCCATAGGACCCGGAACAGCCAGACTAACAATATTGACTCCTAATTCACCAATAGTTGCATCCTGTCCCCCATAAGAAGGAACACAGGAAGTTTCGTTAATATAAGTTCTTCTGAAACCGGTCAATGATGCTTGATTGATAGTCATGGTTGCCGTAGTTGATAAACATTGTGAAACATCTACAATCAAACTTAGATTAGGATTATATGTAAACGGTATTATTGGAACTGTCATCCAGGTACTGGCAGTGGATGAAAGAGACAGCGAAGGTATAGAGTAAACCGTTTGTAACGGTCCTGAATAGATGACACCGGTAGGCAATGTGGTGATTGTATCCTGTGCTAATTTGATGGTAAAGGTTGTATAAGTTGATGAACCGGTTGCTGCCATATAGAAAGACATGGCAGTGATACCACCTGCCGGCGCGGCACTCGGCTGATTTAATTCCCCTGCCTTGATAAGCCATTGAACTTCTTTACCGGCGGCAACGGCGAACGGGAATGAATTACCGCCCTGGCTTATGTTATAATTATAATATTGAGGGTACGTGGCAGGCACAGGCAGCCATGAGTAAGTTAAACCTGCTGAAGGATAATAAGTCGGGCTAAATGTAACGTATGAACAATTAGTCCCTGAGGAAGTAGTAGTCCATCCTGTTGTTCCAGTTCTGGTTAAAAAATCTGCATTTGTAGCTCCCATTAATCCTACCTGAACATCGGTAACTGTGGTTGTCGGGGTTTCCGGTTTATAAACACATTGAATTACATTGGTTGACTCATAAAGTTTTATCTCAAAATCCAATTCATTTAAGCCGGATGAGTAGATGCCCCAATGATACCATTCTATGGTGAATACCCTACTGGGTGCCGATCCTGTAGTCTGGTAATATAAACCGTTACCTGAAGCATTCCCGTACAGATCCCGTGCAAAAGGAGCAATCACGTTTGCATAACTACCCGAACATATAGGTGAGTAACCGGATGGTGTTCCGGCTCCCATCATTATCCATCCGTTGCATGAACTTGATACTGTAGTATAAGCAGTGCCGTTGTAAGTAAAAGAGAAACCTATCGGAATACTGGAATTGTAGCCATCATCACAGGCACTATTCAGCAGAGTTCCTGTAGTATTAATTGATGCATATGTAGTTGTTGTCTGTGAAAAGAAGTATCCGGTGCTTACTGCGTCAGGAGAACCGCTTCTCCATGGAGGTCCGCTGAGCAGCTGGTTACTTACCGGATTGATAGGTTTATTTACAGCAAAATTGTTGTTCTCGTCTACCATGAATAACCCGTTCGGATCTACGGGTTTGTTTGCAACATTGTTGTGGTCAATGTTCTTTTTATAAGTCTGGTATTCGTTCCAGAACTGTGCTTTCTTATTTGCATAATCTTTATTGTCACATGTAGGACATTGTGCAAACAATTGGAAATTTAATGAAAGGATGAAAAGTGTTGCGAGTGAGAGAGTAATTATCTTTTTCATAAATATACCCTTTATGTTTTTAAAAAAACTTAATTGAGAAGGTAAGAAATTAGTATCCCCTACTCAAAAATACTTATATAGCAAGATGAATAGTATAGTCAAAATCTGATTTTAGAGTAGGAAAACCCTTATTTATGTGTAAGTTATATCGGACAAAATGGTTAGGAGTAAATACTAACGTGAAGACTGTATCAGCGTTTATTTCATTAATTAAAATTTAATTCTGCATTCACGTGATTCATATAAACTCTGCCGTTATATACTTCCCTCACTGCGCTGATAAGTTCCCCCGGAATACTGTCTTTTTTCAAATATCCTGCTGCTCCTGCTTTTATAACTCTTTTAGCTATCTCATCCTGAGGGTTGATTGTCAAAAGAATTATTTTAACATCAGATTTCAGCTTTTTGATATCAGAAATATTATCAATATCGCTTTTACCGGAAATGCTGATTCCGAGAATTACTATATCAAAATTGTGCATATTGATCTGAGAAACAAGATCTTGAATGCTTGAAGACTCCCCCACCAGTTCAATATCCCGGTCTTCTAAAAGTATTTCTTTTAATCCCTTAAGGATCATTTCATTTTCATCGGCAATTAATACTTTGATCATAATCTATGGCAGAATAGTTTTACCCCCAATATGATTTAAAATAGCTTTTTATTTAAGATTTAACAGGTTCGGGAAATCTTTTGCTTATCAATACTCCAATAATATTATAATTCCCTTTTCCCTTTATCCGCTGAAAATTAGATTACTTTCTAATTTTTACCGGCAAAGAATAATTATGAAGATATCGATAATAAGAGTAAAGAATCAAATATAAGCTAAGCGACATTTAGAGGAAATAGGTTAAAAGCAGATTTTATTGTAGGCAAATTCTGATTTTTATGTAGGTATTAGCATACAAACCGGTTAATCAGATAAACTAATCCTTGATAGGTACAACTAATCTATGCTTGATCGCGTAATGTGCTAACTCAACGTTACTCCGCATACTCATTTTTTCGAGTACCCTTGATCTATATGTACTGACGGTCTTTACGCTAATTGACAAATTTTCCGCAATTTGATGCAGAGTATTGCCCGAAGCTATCAGGCATAGTATCTGGAATTCCCTGTCGGAGAGATTTTCATGGGGAAGTTCGGATTTATTTTTCTCGAAAGAAAGCGCTATTGATTCTGCTATTGAGGAACTTATATATCTATTTCCCTGTGCGACTTTCCTGATAGCCTTAATGAGTTCACCGGGGACACTATCTTTGTTCAAAAAACCCAGTGCACCGGTTTTTAAAGCTCTGATCGCAATCTCCTCCTCATGATACATAGTAAGAATCAAAACTTTCAGCCCGGGTTTTCTTCTTTTTAACTCTATCAAAACATCAAGACCGTTTTTGCCGGGCATAGTGATATCAAGAATGAGAACATCCCACTCCTGGTCATATAACTGTGCCATAATTTCGTCAGTATCCGCAGCTTCACCTACAACCTTGATATCACTCTCTTCGGATAATATTTGGATTATCCCGCGTCTTACGACTGCATGGTCGTCAGCTATAAAAACTTTAATCATTTTTTTAATCGATATTATTATTTGTTGGAATATTAACTACAACTGCAGTACCCCAATCGTCAGCTGAGATAAAGTCTATAGTACCTCCTAATATCTGAGCCCTTTCCTTCATACCTAAAATTCCCAGGCTTTGGCTTTTATCCAGATAATCATGGGGAAGGCCAATGCCGTTATCAATGATCTCCATAGTCAGTGTCTCGTTTGCCGAACAGGGGTTGTTGATTCTAACCTTAACATTGGTGGCTTCAGCATGCCTTGCAACATTGGTTATAGCTTCCTGAAAGATCCTGAACAGTGCCGTAGAAACAGTCGGGCTTAAATTCAAATTTTCATCTTTTGCATTCAGGCTGCATCTGATCCCTGTTCGTGTCTGGAATTCTCTCAGTTGAAGCTCTATAGCGGGGAGCAATCCGAGTTCATCCAGAAGCCTGGGTCTCAATCTTGTGGAAATTTCCCTGACTGATTTAATGGTGTCATCAACTGTATTCACTACCATATAAAGGCGGTCGACAAGTTCCGTAATATTTGAATACTTTTTACTTAAAGAAATAATCTCGATCTTAATGGCGGTCAGTGATTGGCCAAGCACATCATGGATCTCACGCGCAATTTTAGAATTTTCTTCCTCTCTTATATTTTGAGAACGCTTAATTAACTGCCTCAACTTCTCACTTTTCCGGTACAATTCGCTTTCGGTATTTTTTCGCTCGTTAATTTCAGCAAGAAGGTCAACAGTACGGTTCTTGACTTTCTCTTCGAGCTCTTTGTTTAGAATTTTAAGTGCATCAAGTAAATAAACAACAACAAGGAAAAACCCAAATCTTACAAGGGCATTCCAGTAAGGGATGGCTGAAATCGTATATCTCTGTATATCCTTCACATCAGCATACATCCAGACCAATGAACTTAATAAAGCAATAAATAATGCCTCATACTTGCCTGAATACCAAGAAACTAAATATATAGGTATTAAGTAGAAGATAGAAACAGAAAATTCCACTCCTGTTACCAGATCGATGAAACCAATCAGTAAAACAAGGGCAACACCAAGCAGTATAACAGTTATTTTGCTGCTATTATTTAAAAATTCCCTAATTTTCAATAAATCAATATAATAAGTAAAAATTATAAAGAATAATACAAAAATTACATCTATTTATATCAATTCATTTACTCAACTGAAGACATGAGGAATTATTTGAAGTCAGTTGTGTAATCTGGTATATATCATATAAATTATTTAAAATACAGCAAATTACACAACAAAAAAAATATATATTTAGATATGTATTGCGATTCCTAATAGATATTCGGAGATAGAAAATTTTATATGTGATTATTAAACGGAAAAAGATTTAGTTTAAGATAGGAAATTAGTTGGAAAGTCACTCGAATATATTGAGTCTATAGCCCACTCCCGATTCGGTAACAAACAATTTTGGATGATTTGGATCATCCTCCAGTTTTTTCCTGAGCTGTGCGATATAAATCCGTACATATTGGGTCTCCTCCGCAAAAACCTGCCCCCATATTTCGCGCAATATATATCCGTGTGTTATTACTTTTCCTGCATTACGAATAAATAAAGAAAGGAGATTGAATTCCGTAGCTGTCAATTTAACCGGTAATCCTTTTCTTTTGACAGTTCTGGCAGTGAAATCAACCTCTAACGAACCGTTTTTATAAAGTGGGGTACCCTGCTCGGGTTGACTATGTCTGATTGCTACCTTTATCCTCGCAAGTAGTTCTCCTGTATTGAATGGTTTTGTAAGATAATCATCTGCACCCGAGTTAAGAGCGGAAATAATATCTTTTTCAGAATCCCTGACAGAGAGTATGATAATAGGAATTTTAGTCCAATCGCGGAGTTTTTTTAACACGACCAGGCCGTCTTCGTCCGGCAAGCCCAGATCCAGGATAATAAGGTCAGGTCTGAAGGATGCTGTTTTCGAAATACCATCATTCCCATCTTTCGCTTCAATGATATTATACCCGCTGGATTCAAGTCCTATTTTCAAAAGCCTGCGTATTTGAACTTCATCATCTATTACTAAAATGTTTTGTTTAAGTTCCATTGCTTTGCTCCAAAGTAGTTTCTTCTATAAGCGGGTTATTTTCTCTCTTCAATTGAATTGTAAATGTTGTTCCTTCTGATATTATACTTTTTACACTGATCAGACCGCTGTGTGCTTCAACAAAACCTTTTGCAATAGAAAGACCTAACCCGATTCCCCCGGTATTTTTACCTTTTGCACGGTAGAACTTATCAAAAATGTAAGTGATATGTTCCTGCGGAATTCCCGGACCATTATCAGCAATAGTTATATAGCAATTTTCTTCATCAAATTTCGTCCTAATGTTTATTACAGTCCCGGCAGGAGTATAGATACTGGCATTATAAAGTATATTCTTCAAAACCTGTTCTATCAAAATAAAATCTATTTTTAGAAGAGGCATATCCTGAGGAATATCAATTTCTACAATATAGTTTTTCAGCTCTTTCTCGAGCTGTTTTAGTGTACTGCTTATCAGGTCATGTATATCGTACCAGTTCAAATTCAGCTCCATCCTGCCGCTTTCCAGACGCGTCATGTCCAATAAATTTTCTACCAAACGGTTTAACCGGTTAGATGCAATTTGTATTTCTTTCAGCAATTGCGTGTCAGGTTTTGAGGTATCGTCATTTGTACTATCCAGAAGATAGCTTACTGAACCCAGAATAGTCGATAAAGGGGTCCTGAGCTCATGCGAGATACTGTTAAATAAATTTTTATATAGTTTTTCCGACTCCTCAATAATAAGGCTTCTTTTAGCAGTCTCGTTCAAAACCTCCCTTTCAATTGCAACAGCAATTTCCCTGACGAAACTTTCCAGAAGAGACTCCTGCTCCATCTCCAATACTTCATCATTCTTGAATTGGACAGCAACTACGCCATAAGCTTTGCGGGGGGTGGAAAGAGGATAGTATTGTGCCTTAGCAGACGGCAATGTTTCTGTGAAACGACCAGCTTTTTTACCGTTAGTATACACCCAGGTTGCCACGCTAAATTCCTTTTGATCCAGGGTCAATACATTCTCCTGAATATATGTATTAAACAGAATATTCCGGCTATCAGTAAGAAGCACCGTAACATCTGCATTAAATACTTTGGATATGTTTTCTACAGCTGATTTTAGAACCAGATCCAGCGTTTGAGCACTTGAAAGATCGTTTGCAAGACTATAGAGAGCTGTTAATCTCTCCTCACGCAGACGGACCGCTTTTTCTCTGGAACGGATCTTAGTATTCAGGATGCTTGTAACAATAGCTATGATGAAATACATCCCGAACATTAGAATATCCTCAATTTTGCCTATTACAAAAGTAAATCTGGGGGGTATGAAAAAATAATCCCATATTACTGCGCTCAACCCTGCCGCAAGTAAAACCGGACCGGGACCGAAAGCTAGTGCCAGCAATGCTACAGACAAAAGCAGTATATATGAAACAGTCTGGTACCCGAGAATATGGTCAAATGGAGCGCATAATAAAGCAATAATGATAATAATAAACGAAGCATAAAAATATTTCATAGGACTGGACTGTGCTCTCAGGTAAGAAAAGATATTTCGTTTTTCTGCGTGTAAGAGTTCCCCGCCGACAACATGCACATCAATGTTACCGCTTTCGTGAATCAGCCGTTCTACAATTTTATCCTTGAAGAGACCTGAAAAGAAAGAGAATTTTCTCGGTTTACCGACAAATATCTGAGAGATATTTTCACGTTTTGCAGTTCTTATTACAGCATTAACTATATCCTCGTCTGACGTAGTAATGATAGCAGCGCCCAGTTCCCTCGCAAGATCAAAATTCCTCTTAAGCATTGTTTTTTCTTTGAGCGTCAGGCTGCGTGAGGTTTCCACGTATAATACTACCCACGATGTTTCCATCGTATACGCAACCCTTCTTACCCACCTTATCAGGTTTGCAGAATAAGGACTTGGAGCAATCGCGACCATTATCCTCTGTCCTGATTTCCATGGTCCGGGAATATTCTTTTCTTTCATATACTCCCGCAGCTGACGGTCTACCCTGTCTGCGGTAAGACGCAGAGACATTTCCCGTAATGCGGTAAGATTCCCTTTTTTGAAAAAATTTATTATGGCTTCGCGGGATTGTTCTCCCTTATATACTTTCCCTTCGGTAAGTCTCTCAAGAAGTTCATCGGGAGATATATCTATTAATTCGATCTCATCCACGGCATCGAGAATAGAATCAGGTACTGTTTCTCTTACAATAATCCCCGATATTTGATGAACTGCATCTGCCCTGCTCTCAATGTGCTGGACGTTTAAAGTAGTATACACATCTATACCGGAATCTATGATCTCCAGTACATCCAGATATCTTTTAGTGTGTCTGCTTCCGGGGATATTTGTATGGGCCAGCTCATCCACCAGAACTACTTTAGGCTTGCGTTTAAGAATTGCATCAATATCCATTTCCTCCAGCCTGATATTATTGTAGATGACTTGTTTGCGCGGGATGATTGGAAGCCCTGAAAGTAACGCTTCAGTTTCCGGTCTGTGGTGGGTTTCAATATAACCGATTAATATATCCTCGCCCTGCTTAAACTCTCTTTGGGCATCCTGCAGCATAGCATAAGTCTTACCAACTCCTGCAGACATACCGAAGTAGATCTTCAGCTTACCCTTCTTATTTTTCTCTTCCTGATTCTTAATCCGCGCAAGAAGTTCATCGGGATCAGGGCGAAAATCGTTTTCCATTAATTAACAGTTATTATGCTAAATTTTGTCCAGCTCGATATTCAATAAAAGGACATTGATTCTTCTTTCCCCTAAAATTCCGAATTGAGGTTTCTGAGTCAATCTATTAATTAATTCCTTAAGCTTTTTTCTTTTATTTTCGTCAAAATTACGTACTTTTGCTATCCTATCCGTTTGTAAAATAGCGTTTTCAACACTGATATCGGGGTCTACACCGCTTCCGGATGAAAATATTGCATCATCGGGTATCTTTTCTCCCGGCTGAAGATTATTTGAATCTGCATAATTTTTTCTCCTTATTTCTGTCAATCTTTTTAATGTGTCACTGGTGGGACCAAAATTAGTTGCACCCGAAGGCATCGGGTTGTTATCAATTGCTGAAGGTCTGGACCAGAAATAAATGCTGGTATCGAACTTTTGTCCTATTAGCTCAGAGCCAACTATTTTGTTGTCAACTTTGATCAAGCTGCCTTCAGATTGATAAGCAAAAAATATTTTTGAAATCCCGGTAACCAGAAGGGGATAAATTACTCCTAAAATTATTGTGAACAATATCAGTGAGTAGAACGATAAAAATATAATTTTTTTCATAATATAATTAAATCTAAAGTAATTTATAAATAAGCCAAATAAACAATAAAAAAATGATTGCTGCCGATATTCCTAATAAATTTTGTAAAAACGAACTTAATGCAACACAGCATAGCGTATCCATTTTGATAATGCAAAATTATTTTTAAAATCGAGCCAATAATGCAAAAATAATTCTTGATTCCACCTTTACAAGATCAGGTCTCCAATCAGGAGGCAATTGAGTCCACTGATAACCTGTTGGTGAAGTAACGCCGCCCGGACCTGCAAAATACGGTACATTTGCTTCTCTGTGTACAAATTCGATTCTGAATGTAAAACTTTGATTTGGCATCCAATCTAAATTTGTGGAAGCATCCCAGCTTGAAAATTTATCACCCGGATTTGCCGTAAAAGGAAAAGCACCTTCTGTTTGTGTCGGGTTATTAGGATTAGGCAATGGGCTCGCCTGGCCTGTTGGAAGCAATACCAGATAACGACCCGGATTGGTCATATATCCTCCGCCGAATGTCCATGCAAATTTATTTTTTGCAAACCAAATACGGTTATAAAACATAGCACTTAAGAAATATTGGGCAGGTCCTTGGGTTGAATCACCGTTTGAAAATCCGTTAACGCCGCTTCCTTTTTCAAATCCTATATCACCTGTTAAGGAGAAAGCCATTTTGCTAATTCCTGATGACAATGGTCTGTCATAATAACGAACCAGTAAACTATTATCTGAATGAAACCGTTTTCTATCGGGCAGACCACCCGCGTCTGTTCCCAAATAGTCATTTGTAAGTAATTTTAAATTACTGTTTGGCATCCATGTAATATTAAATCCAACTCCGGGCATACTATTAAATTTACCATAACTTTGCCACCCGTTAATTATCCATGTTTCAATTTTTAAAAATCTTGAAGGAAAAATTTGAATACGAACACCATTAAAAAACCATGGGGTGTTATCAGAAGTATATGATGCCTGATACTCCCAATTCTCCGGCTGATAATATGAATTTAAACCAATATAAGACATAAATAAACCGGCATCAAAATTAATACCGTACCATTTTTTGAAATGATAGCCAATAGAAGCTTCACTCAGGTACCGGTAAACATTTGCCAGCTGATATTGTCCGCGGTACGGACTCAAATCATTTCGCGGAACTACAAGCGAACGCATGCCGAACTGTGTCATAAAACGGGCTTTTAAATTTTCATAATTAAAATCTCCGCCTATATGCATCGCCTGAAGCTGTACTTCGTTGTTACGGGCTAATGCTGTTGAGCCAACCACAGTATTATCATTTGGATTATTAAATGAATGCGTATAGCTTACATCCATCAATATACTTGGTGTAAAATACTTCATGTCTTTGAATATCGAAGAATCCCTGCGGTCATTTCCATTTTGCCATGTCTGATCTATTCCTTCAAAAGGTTCTCCTAATTGCTGCGCAAATATACAATAGGTGTTTGTTAACACCAAACTGAATATTGCTAATTGAAAAATTGATTTTAAAACTTTCTTCATTCTTTTTTTATTTTTAATTTTTCTATATAATTTTTAAAAAAGCGATTAACATATCGATTAATTTGATACCAATAAATGGTGCGATAATACCGCCAATGCCATATATCAATAAATTTCTTCTCAATATAGCATTAGCCCCGATAGGTCTAAACTTAATCCCTTTCAACGCGAGAGGAATTAGGAGGACTATAATAATTGCGTTGAATATTACTGCACTCAATATTGCACTTTCCGGTGTTGCAAGCTTCATAATGTTTAATGCCTGCAATGGTCCATTGAGAGATCCCGTTGCATACAAGGTACAGAATAATGCGGGAAGGATTGCAAAATATTTTGCAACATCATTCGCAATACTAAAAGTAGTTAACGAACCTCTCGTTATAAGAAGTTGTTTACCGGTTTCTACAACTTCTATGAGTTTTGTCGGATTACTATCCAGATCGATCATATTACCGGCTTCACGTGCAGCTTGTGTTCCTGTATTCATTGCAATACCGACATCTGCCTGTGCTAATGCAGGAGCATCATTTGTCCCATCACCAATCATGCCCACCAGATGACCTCCTGCCTGTTCTTTGCGGATGATCGTAAGCTTATCTTCGGGTTTTGCTTCAGCAAGAAAATCATCTACACCGGATTCAGCAGCTATTGCCGCTGCAGTGAGAGGGTTATCACCTGTAATCATAATTGTTTTAATTCCCATTTTTCTAAGCTGCATGAATCTTTCTTTGATCCCGCCTTTTACGATATCCTTTAACCTGATTACACCAAGAATATTATTATTTTCGGTAACAACCAGTGGAGTTGCTCCTTCACTCGATATAGAATCGACAACTGTTTTTACTTCATTGGGGAGGATCCCCCCGGCGTTTTCAACATATTTTCTTATTGCTTCGGAAGAGCCTTTTCTAATTGCTCTTGAAGTTCCATCTTCAAGTATATTTATTCCGCTCATCCGGGTTTCAGCTGAGAAAGGAATAAACTCAACATGATGCGACGGCAGGAACTCTTTCGGTTTCTGGTTAAATTTTTCTTTTGCTAAAACCACAATTGAACGCCCCTCTGGCGTTTCATCCGAAATCGAAGATAGCATTGCACTTTCAGCAAGATGGCTTACATCAACTCCGTTCACTGGTATAAAATCCGTTGCCATCCGGTTCCCCAGAGTAATTGTTCCTGTTTTATCGAGTAATAAAACGTCAAGGTCTCCTGCAGCCTCAATAGATTTTCCGCTCATTGCAATCACATTTTTCTTTATCAATCTATCCATACCGCTGATACCGATTGCACTAAGCAAACCGCCGATAGTTGTGGGCATCAAACATACCAGCAAAGAAAACAAAATTGGTATTGTCATAAACAAAAAAACAGGGTTACCCTGGTCTGTATTAAAATAATAAAGCATCGGTGGTAAAGTGGCAACCGCTAATAAAAATACAATCGACAAACCTACAAGCAGGATCGTCAATGCAATCTCATTGGGTGTCTTTTGTCTTTTTGCACCTTCGACCAGGGCGATTAATTTATCCATAAATGATTTGCCCGGTTCGGAAGTTACCCTGATAACTATCCTATCGCTTATCACTTTAGTACCGCCTGTAACAGCGCTTCTGTCACCGCCGCTTTCACGAATTACAGGAGCTGATTCTCCAGTTATAGCTGATTCATCGACACTCGCAATGCCCTCAATTACTTCACCGTCAGCAGGAATTACATCACCTGCTTCGCAAACAACTATATCCCCTTTTATCAGGTCGTCAGCATGAACCTGAATTTCAATTTTGTTCTCCAGCTTTCTTGCAATTGTTTTTACGCGGAATTTTTTCAAGCTCTCCGCCTGTGCTTTGCCCCTTCCTTCAGCTATAGCTTCGGCGAAATTTGCAAAAAGTACCGTGAACCACAACCAGATGGTTATTTGAATATTAAATGAAGAAAGCTGCCCGGTAAAAATCCCTCTAAATACAATTATTGTTGAGAGAAATGAACCTACGCCAACAATAAATATTACTGGGTTCTTTATCAAAAGCCTGGGGTCAAGCTTCTTGAACGAATCAATAACTGCCTGCTTTATTATCTTTGGATCGAATAATTTTATTTCGTTTGCTTTTGTCATAAAAATTTAATTTTCTATAAACTTTAAAATCTAATTATTGTAACCCACAAATTTATCTGTGGAAAAAATATGATTATATATTTATAACAGTACTAACTGTTTATTATTGATTTTAGTAAACTGCTGAAATAGTTCTGGTTTTTCTTTATAATCATTCCGCACGACCAAAGTTATGGGCTGGATGTAAATTTTGAATAACATACTTTTTAAAATGAGACTCCTTTCATCATTAATAAATGTTCTATTATTGGACCTAAATTCAATACAGGAAAGAATGTTAAAGCAGCAACTATAAATATCACACCAACCAGTAACGCAACAAAAAGCGCATTATCGGTTGCAAATGTTCCCGATGAAGCAGGGGTAATATTTTTTTTCACAAGATTACCTGCAATCGCCATCACGGGAACAATAACTGCGTACCTGCCTATAAGCATATCTGCACCTAATGTTAAATTATAGAAGAGAGTATTGCCGTTTAGTCCGCCAAATGCACTACCATTGTTCCCTACTGTAGACGAATACGCATATATAATTTCCGAAAACCCGTGAGGACCACTGTTTAGAACTGAAGATATCCCTGCATTAATAGATGCAGCAATCGCAGTAAAAATAAGAATTCCTGCATTAGGAAGCATAATGGCTATAATAGCCATTTTTACATCGAATGCTTCTATCTTTTTACCGAGATATTCAGGTGTTCTACCTACCATTAAACCCGAAATAAATACAGCTAGAAAGATAAAGGCCAGCATCCCATATAATCCCGAACCAACTCCTCCAAAAATTATTTCTCCGAGCTGCATATTAAACATGCACACCATACCGGATATAGGTGTTAAACTATCGTGCATCGCATTTACCCCACCACAGGATGTAGCGGTCGTTGAAACAGAAAACAATATACTATTCGCTACACCGAACCTTGTTTCTTTTCCTTCCATGTTATGAGCGGTGCTTAATACAGGGTTATATGAATATTCAGAGTATAATGAAACGCCCAGCCCTATAATAAATACTATAAGCATTGCTGCAAAAATAGCCTTGGCTTCTTTTATCTTTCCGATCATCCTACCATATGCATAAACGCATGCCGCGGGAAGTAATAACTGAGCTAACATTTCCAAAAAATTTGTCAACGGTGTGGGATTTTCAAAAGGAAATGCACTATTTGCATTGAAAAATCCACCGCCGTTTGTGCCAAGATGTTTAATTGCGATTTGAGATGCAGCCGGACCTAATGGTATTACCTGGTCAGCACCCGTGATTGTTTTGATAGTTTCATAATTAGCGAATGTTTGAACAACTCCCTGGCTGACAAGAATTACTGCAACTATGATCGAGAGCGGTATTAATATATAAAGTATCGAACGAACCATATCCGCCCAGAAATTGCCCAGTGTTTTTCCCTTACGTCTCATTAATGCTCTAATTATAGCGAGCATTACTACAAATCCCGTTGCAGCACTAACAAAATTTTGAACTGTAAGTCCGAGCATCTGAGATAAGTAGCTCATCGTATTCTCCCCGCCGTAATTCTGCCAGTTTGTATTTGTAGAAAAGCTAATGGCTGTATTAAGAGCTAAATCCCATTTTACATTCGGCAAATTTTGGGGATTTAAGGGGAGCCAGCCCTGGGTAATCAGAAGCAGGAATAGAATAAACATTCCCATTAGCTTAAAAATTATTACACACCACATGTATGTAATCCAGTTCATTTCCTCATTCGGATCGATTCGAAGTACTCTATAAATGAGACTCTCGAATCTGCCGAAAACGGGTGTGAGAATATTTTTTTCACCCTGGAAAACCTTAGCCATAAACTTACCAAGTAGAGGAGCGAGAACGAGCAGTAAAACTATATAGAGTAATATTTGGATAATTTCATTTAAATGCATAATTATTTTTTTACTTATTATAAAAACTTCCGAAGCCTTTTCAAGAATCCGAAAATTTTCAGCTTAACATAAATTAAAATTTTTCCGGTTTAATAAGAACGTAAACAAGATAAACCAGAAGAAGAAAAGCGATAATTCCGCCTATGATCAGTTCCATTTTGATATTTATTTATGCTAAATTACTATTGTACATGTATATAAAAAATCAAAAGATGACCAAAAGGTATAAAGATTTTATAAAAAATTATAAAAGTTATGAGCAGGAAAAATTTAGATTGAGAGAGCATACTGGCCGGTTTGAATTCATTACAAAAATTCGACTCTTCTTTGGCACCATTAATGATTCAATATAGATATCGGATATTAAAAGGTTTCAGTCAACACCGACTGACCTGGAAGTTACATTATTATCCATATGTTTCAGAACTGTATTGATTATATATTTACCATTTTCAAACTAAGAAACAGATCTAAACAACTAGTTAGAATAATATATCTGAGAGGTGGCATGGGACGTAATATGGCTTATTCCCTAAAAGACGGAAGACCATTTACAAGCGAGTTCAAAGAAATTATTTCCTTGGAATCGTTAGGATAATCCCGAGATTTCAGGAAATGCTCAAAAATAGGACATAATAACTTCTTTATGCTTATGTATTTTATTTTTCATTAATTTTCAATATAATTGTAGTTCATATAAAATATATTGTTCAAAGCTGCTTATTTACCCGGAAACTCTATAAAAATTTTAAACATATAATTTTCAATAATTAAAAAAATGTTTGCTATCGTAAATATCAAAGGGAAACAATACAAGATCACCGAACATCAAAAGATATTCATTCCCAAAATAAACCAGGAAATAGGTTCCAAGGTTAAATTTTCAGATGTACTAATTCACAGTAAAGATGATAAAACACTCGAGATCGGGACACCGAAGCTGTCAATGAATGTGGAAGCTACAGTCCTCAATCATGTGAAGGACGAAAAGGTGATTATATTCAAAAAGAAGAGAAGGAAAGGTTACAGACGCACACGGGGCCATAGACAGCAATATACAGAAATAGAAATTAACAAAATTAAATAAGAGTATTAAAACAACTATCAAATACTATGGCACACAAAAAAGGATTAGGAAGCAGTAAAAACGGACGCGATTCCAATTCGCAGCGCCTTGGCGTAAAAAGATTCGGCGGAGAACTTGTAACAGCTGGGAGTATACTCGTCAGACAGAGGGGAACCAAATTCCTTCCCGGTAAGAATGTAGGTTTGGGAAAAGATGATACAATTTTCTCCATGATCGACGGGCACGTTAAGTTCACTTATTACAATAAGACTAAAAAGAAAATACACGTTGTCCCGGTTATCAAAGCCTGAAGAAGAAAATAAAAAGAAATTATCAAATCTTATGAAAATAACAATCGTAGGAGCGGGTAACGTAGGCGCTACCGCTGCTCAAATCATAGTCGACAAGACTTTAGCCAATGAGGTTGTTCTTCTTGATGTCGTCGAAGGTGTTCCGCAGGGAAAAGCTCTGGATATATACCAGTCGGCAGCCATCCAGTATTCAGACACCAAGATCTACGGAACAAATTCGTACGAGCCCACTGCTAATTCAGACATAGTGGTTGTTACCGCAGGAGTACCTAGAAAACCCGGCATGTCCAGAGAGGATCTTCTTAATATAAATTCGGAAATAGTAAAGAATGCCACAAAAGAAATAGTTAAGTATTCTTCACGCTGCATTATCATAGTAGTAAGCAATCCCCTGGATGTTATGACCTACACATGTTTTGTGAACAGCCACTTTCCAAGAGAAAGAGTATTAGGTATGTCAGGGGTTCTTGATACTGCAAGGCTAAAAGCTTTTATATGTATGGAACTCAACGTATCAATAGAAAATATCAATGCCCTTGTTCTGGGCGGCCACGGAGATTCGATGGTTCCTCTGGTTAGGTATAGTACCGTAGGCGGTATTCCGATTACCGACCTCCTGCCGAAAGAAAGAATCGACGCGCTTATCGACAGGACAAGGAACGGCGGAGCAGAAATAGTTAAATATCTCAAAACTGGAAGCGCTTATTATGCACCGGCTGCATCAATAGCATCCATGGTCGATGCTATCGTAAATAACAGGCACAGGATAATGTCATGCTGCGTTTACCTGCAGGGAGAATATGACCATCATGACATATGCCTAGGTGTACCAATCAAAGTAGGCGAGAACGGAATGGAAGAGATTATGCCTATTTCTCTTACAAAAGAGGAGAAAGAAGCATTTGACAAATCTGCCCAGGACGTTAAAGACCAGATAACAAAATTAAAGAAATGAAAAGGAAATAGTTTTTTACTAAAGCCGTCTGGAGAGTGACGGCTTTTTTTTAACCTTATTTAAACATTGAAAGTGTAAATGTGGAACCCTTATCGGTGTGTTTATATGAAAATTCATCTACCAGGGATCTAATAATGAACAATCCCCTGCCCGATATTTTGGAAATATTTTCTTCAATTGTAGGATCAGGGACTGTATCAATATCGAAACCATTTCCTTCATCGGTAACAAAGACAGTAATTTTTCGTTCGTCAAACTCGATCGATATCAATACCTTTTTATCAGCCTGTTCTTTATTGCCGTGAACGATCGCATTTATTATCATTTCAGAAACCGCTATCTGGAATCTCTGGAACTTATCTTCATCCAGATGAAATGCTTTATTCACTTCGATCAGCATATCTTCAACGAGAATAATATTTTTCTTTGAAGAACTTATGGATAATGTGTATTTTTTCATTTCTATATTCAGGACTTTATTATAGATCTAAAAGTTCCAGAGCACATTTATATATAAATTTCCGTTTGATTCGCTGGGTGTATTATTGCCATAGCTATAAGTATCATAACTTGATATAATTTCGACGAGCGAATTATCCTTCAGGTAAACCCTGAACTTAGCTTGCGGACCCTGGGTCCTTACAAAAGTATCGAACACTCTTACTCCGTTTGTATAGTTATAACGTTTTTGTTCAAAATACCTATAACCTCCCGATAATGTGATAAATTTATTAAAAAAATAATTCAATTCGGCATTGATTATCCCATCCTGAAAATAATTCACGGGTCTTATAGAAAATTCCCTCCAGTTCAGTTCTCCCCTCTCATACAGCTTCAGCTCAGTGTAAATATCGGCACCGAAATGACTGTTTAAATTATAAATGGTAGAATCTTTGAAATTAAACTGCCTGAAAGAATAGCTTTTTATCGTGGAAATAATATCCTCAAAATCATATACAGTGTAATTAGCCAGCACACTGAAAATATTTGTAGTCTTTAATTGTTTAACGGGTGTGAAAGTGTTGCTGCTGGTAAATCTTAGTATTCTGTTCCAGTTGTTGTTAGAACTTTTTTCGGAGAATATATAAACAGTATGATAAAGACTTAGATCTACAGAATTTGTTAGCAGGAAATTATCATGATTATCATAAGAATGTCCAAGATAAACGATATAATTCAGCTCATCCCTGTCATCATTATTACTTTCACTCGGGGTATAATATCTAAAGATAGAAGCGCTTCCGGACAGCTCGATACGGTTTTTTTCTGATACGGAATAATAAATATTCGAGCCGAGCTTGAATGTACCCGAACTGTTATTCTTGGAAGATTCCAGGTCACTGATTGATTTAACAAAATTTGCTCCTATCCTTTCCGGGTTGATCAGGGCATGTTTTTCGTCCCGTTCATCATAAGCCATTTTAAGCTGACAATTCACTTTATCAAAATCAAATCTAAGCGCTGCATCGCCGTTTATACTGGACTCCTGTATCTCTGCATCATAGATACTTGGTGCAGCAGTGGTAATTACCGGTATATAAAAATTTACTTTCGTAATGTCACGGTAATAAGGATTCAGAGTAAAATAAAAATTTACCTTTGAAGAAATGGTATAATCGAACCTATCAAACGCTTTTGCAATTGTTTCCGTTCTTTTTTCGATATTGTTATTTACATTGAACTGAGTTTGCGTGTATTGGTCTGCGGGGAAATAAAAATCTTTTCTTATTCTCGAAAAGGTCCCGTCTAATTCATTTTTTACAAGCCCATCGCTGGATAATTTTTCAATGGAAAAATTTGTGATAAAAAGATCATTCTTTCTGGGTTTCAGGTCATCGTAACCGAGATGAAGATCACCATTCACAAAAAAACCGGTTAAATTTAAATTTTCAATATTGAATTCTCCCGCCAGCGTTATTCCTTTGTTCAATTCCCCGATCTGCTTCTCTATTTTGTATCCTGCATCTGCAGTTGTACTGACAGCAACAGCATTGAAATTATTTTCGTACCTGCCGCTTAGAGTAAAGGCATTGGATGTAGTACCTCTAAACTGGATGCTTTTATCATCTGAAAAGTACATTCCGTAATAATTTATGTATGCGCTGGTATTATCATTAAAGCTGTAGCCTATTCCGGATTTAACATTATCGAAATCCCTGAAAAGATTCTGGCTGAGTTTAGTGACATCCGATGAAAAATAATTTTTAAGATAATAATTAATTTTCCCTTCCGAATTGAGATAGTTAAACTTTGAGATAAGGTTTGCCGAAAGAATGTTATTGTTCAGATTTGTCAATAAGAACTTCCTTGTAATGTTAGAATCAATAAACGTTTGTATCTCCGTGATATCTGACTGTGCGTGCAGACCCGTAGTGACTGAGACGATAAAAGAAAATAAAAAAAATATATTAAATGATTTCGAAAGAATATTATATTATCTGTTAAAGTTCTTATAAATTTCTGATGCTTTCTGTTTCAAGCTGCCGGTATCCGAATATTTCTTAAAATATTCTTCAAGAGAAAAATCACGATCCCCAGGACTAATTTGCGAGTCATAAACTACCCTGCCTTCATTTAATATAATTACTTTACTGCAGATTTTTTCGACCATATCAAGGATGTGCGAGGAATAGAAGAATATCTTTCCCTGTTTTGAAAGATCTTTGACTATATCTCTGACAAGGATATTGGTATTAAAATCCACTCCGCTTAGCGGTTCGTCCCAGAATATAATTTCAGGATTGTGAATTAGTGAAGAAATAAGCAGAACCTTTTGTCTCATGCCTTTAGAAAATGATGACATTGGTGACTTAATTTCATTCTTCAGGTCAAACAACTCTATGAAATCATAAATACGATTGTGAAATATTTCTCTTTTCATTCCGTGTATTTTGCACACAAACTCCAGAAAATCATACGGTGTCAAAGATTGGAATATAGCCCCGGATTCTGGAACATAACCGATAATCTTTTTCACTGCTTGCGGATTATTCAGAACATCAATATTATTCACAGAAACACTCCCTGCGTTTGCACTCAGCATTCCCGCCAGAATTTTTATGGTTGTGCTTTTACCCGCCCCGTTAGCTCCTAGGTAACCGCATACCTCGCCTTCTTCGATAATGAAAGATACACCATCGAGTGCTTTGACATTCCCCGGATAGATCTTCAGCAGTTCATTTACTATTATCATTCTTTGAATTGTTGATTCTTTTGCTCCCTGAAACAAATGGATTATCTTTCATAAAAAAACGGTATAATTTTTCTGTATTTCTAGTGATACCTATGCGTTTTGACTTCGTAACCTTAACTTTCTTATTTAATGATGGTTTGGTCAGATATATCAAATCCCCCGTAAGATCTTCCCCATATAAACTTTTGTCTATACCGAATGCTTTTGCAAATTTGCCGGGTCCGTTCGTCAGATTATAGAAATTATCAGTTGCTCTGTTCTTTTTCATAATCTCAATCCCCTGAATCGGTTCAACGCCTCTTATAAGAACTGCACCTGCTTTGCCTTTTTTTCCTGCAACAATGTTAAAACAATAATGATTACCGTAGGTGAAATATACATAGGCTTTTCCTCCCTCGTCAAACATTACTTCGGTTCTTCTAGTTTTGCCCTTGTATGCATGAGAAGCCGGATCATTCTCTCCTGTATAAGCTTCAGCTTCAACTATGATACCGGAGATGATTTGATCGCGTATCTTCCTGTTTATTTGCATGCCAATCAGATTTTGTGCCAGCTTGATTGCACTCTGAGTATAAAACTTCTTCGGAAGCTTGATATGGGCATTTTTCACTTTAATAATCTTTCAAAAAAGTTCATTTTCTCCTGTTTGTGCTCCGGATACCCGCTTTTTTTTCCTTGTAATTCCGAGATGTTCATAGGCAATATCGGTAACTTCCCTTCCCCTGGGAGTTCTCCTGATAAATCCCTCCTGAATGAGAAAAGGTTCATATACCTCTTCGATGGTGCCCGGCTCTTCACCCACAGAAACGGCTATCGAATTCAGTCCAACGGGCCCCCCATTATATATGTCTATAATAGTTGTCAGTATCTTCTTGTCCAGGTCGTCAAGACCTCTATTATCTATTTCCCAGTTATTCAAGCACTCATCAGCTATTTCTGTGGTAATATCACCTTTGTTCTTGTCTATAGCGAGGTCACGGGTTAATCGTAAAAGCCGATTAGCAATTCTTGGAGTACCGCGGGACCTCTGTGCAATGATCAATGCACTTTCTCTGTCAATTTTTATATTCAGTATTCCTGCCGATCTTATTATGATATCGTGCAGTTCGTTAATGTTATAATAATTGAGTCGGCACCTTAATCCGAATCTATCCAGCAGCGGCGAACTAAGCAACCCTGAACGGGTAGTGGAACCTATGAGAGTGAATTTTTCGAGCTGTATGCTTACGCTGCGGGCACCGGGACCCTGATCTATTATAATATCCAGCTTAAAATCTTCCATTGCCGAATAAAGATATTCTTCGACCACTTTAGGAATTCTGTGAATCTCGTCTATGAAAAGAATGTCTCTTGCCTGGAGCTTGGTCAGCATCCCGGCTATATCACCAGGTTTTTCCAGGACAGGTCCGGAGGTTGTAATAATCCTTGAATCCAGTGAGCCGGCAATTAAATAAGCTAGTGTTGTCTTCCCCAAACCGGGGGGACCCGTAAAAAGTACGTGATCCAGCGAATCATTTCTCTTTTTTGAACTTCGGATCGATATTCCAAGATTGTTCTTAATTTTATCCTGCCCTACAAATTCATTGAATGTATGAGGTCTTAATTCATTAAGAAATTCTGTATCTTCTCGCTGTGCCTGGGGTGAGAGCTTTCCGGCTTTTGTCATTTATTTGAATGTTAAAAATATTGAATTTGAATTCGAATCATGAATGAAATGAAATAATATAATCCTAAACAAAAAGAAACCCAAATCTAAAATATATGCAAAGCAAGCGAATCTGCCCTGTAAGAACAAATTTAACTAATCTTTTTCTTTTTTAATAAACATTAATGTGTTACAAATAATTGTATTGCCCTTTCCCCTAAATCTTATATATATTTAACGATTAATTGTTACATAAATATAATTTGATGGAAGAAAGAGCATATATCTTCGGTACAAATAAAGCGGAACTGGAACGTCTCCGTTTCCAGCATATTGTATGGCGTCAAGTAACAGAAAATCTTTTCGATAGGATAAAAGTGAAGGAGGGATGGAAATGCCTCGACGTTGGAGCGGGTCCTGGTTTCGTAGCTATAGATATAAGAAATCGCATTGGCAATTATGGAGAAGTTACAGCACTCGAACCATCCGATCTTTTTCTTAATCATTTCAAGAGCGAAGTCAGCAAGATGGGATGGACGAATGTTAAGTTTGTGAACGGGACCGTAAGCCAGGCATTTTTACCGGAAAACTATTACGATTTTATATTCGTCAGATGGGTTATTTCCGTAGTACCGTTCCCTCAGATATTTCTCAACAGGTTAGCAGCTTCTCTCGCACCCGGCGGAATATTAGCTATACAGGATTATGCCTATGAAGGGTTGGCTCTATATCCGAGAGGCGGAGCTTTTGAAAAGATGGCTGATGCAGTTAAAAAATATTACAGGTCTCAGGGCGGTGACCCGTATATTGCAACCAAGCTGCCCGAACTATTTAAAAGTGCATCATTAGAAATGATAGATTTTAAACCAAACTGCCTGGCAGGTAAGAATGACAGCGGAATATATGAGTGGGGTCACAGGTTCTTTACACTACATATTCACAGAATGGTGGAAAAAGGAATTATTATGCAGAAATTAGCTGATGATATGCTGGCTGATTGGCAAGAACACAAAAGGAATCCCAACTCGATTTTTTTCTCCCCTATTGTTGTAGATGTTGTAGGGCAAAAAAGAAAAGTATCAGATAGAAAATCTGCATAAAAAAGATCGAATAGTTAAATCTTACAACATTGCTCGATTTCATTATTACAAAAATACCCTCCCAACGAAAAGGATTAATATACATTTCTTTCACAGCTTTGCTTTGGAGTTCAAGCGGATTATTTATCAAGCTGCTGACGTTAGATGCATTTCAAATTTCCTTTTACCGCTCGGGCATCGCTGCTCTAACAGTCCTTACCGTATCACTACTGAAAACCAAAAAGATAAAATTAGAAACGGATTTCTTTTCCAACCTTACAGCGGTATTTTTTGCAGGGATTCTCATATTCTTTGTTCTGGCAACTAAAATGACCACCGCCGCAAATGCCATCTTCCTACAGTTCACGGCTCCCATCTATCTTCTGATATTAGAGCCTCTGATCTTGAAAATAAAATTTGAACCCAAGAACCTTATTACAATCCTGATTACTGTTTGCGGAATGGTTTTGTTCTTCTTCGGGAAATTGGATATTGGAAATATTTACGGTAATGTGCTTGCAATTATTTCAGGCATTTGCTTTGCCTCCTTTACACTTTTATTAAGGAGAAAAAAGCTCCTCAAAAGATCTGAAAACACTCTCAACAGCGTCATATTAGGAAATGCCATGGTCGCAGTCATCTCTTTCTTTGTCATTTTCCCTAGATTTTCTCTGACCCCGTCACAGATTATTATATTATTATACATGGGAATTTTCCAGATAGGTATTAGTTATATCATTTTTAATGAAGGAATAAAATATGTTTCAGCTACAGAGTCCATGATCATAGCCACCCTTGAAGCAATATTTAATCCGATCTGGGTATTCCTGGGTATCGGGGAAAGACCGTCGATCTTTGCTATAGCAGGCGGTATAATAATTATGGCTGCAATCCTCTGGAGGAATTTTAGCAAGTCCAAAGGAATTGAAGATAAAGTCATGATTATTGATTAAACTATTAGTAACTTAGCTGCTCCCTTCCCGTTTTATTAACCTTGTAAATAACTTCCTATGTCAGTAAATTTGACATCAATTTATAATAAATAATAAATTTTATGAATGCTTCTATGGATTCTGAAAATGAATTCCGCAATATCATTGTATCAAAACTGGATAATCATAAGGGTCTTAAAGTAGGTCTTGCCGAAATAAACAGGGCTGAGGTCTTGAATGCTTTAAATATCGGCACTGTAAAGGAAATATTAAAAGCATTCCAATTGTTCGATAAAGATAATGAGGTGGGATGTATTATATTGACCGGGAACGAAAAAACCTTTGCAGCCGGTGCAGATATTAAAGAAATGGCTCCTGATAGTGCCATCAATATGTACCTACGGGACCAATTTGCAACATGGGATTCTATCGGAAAAATAAAGAAACCCATCATTGCGGCTGTATCAGGATACGCTTTGGGAGGGGGATGCGAATTAGCTATGACATGCGATATGATAGTTGCTTCAGAATCAGCAAAATTCGGCCAACCTGAGATCAAATTAGGAATAATGCCGGGTGCAGGCGGAACTCAGAGATTAACCAGAGCTATAGGCAAGGCCAAAGCTATGGAAATGATACTGACCGGAAGGACATATACAGCAGAAGAAATGTTCAATGCAGGATTAGTAAATAAAGTAGCTCCTGACGATCTATATATGGAAGAAGCTATTGCTCTTGCCAAAGATATAGCTTCGATGCCGCAAGTTGCTGTACAGGCTGCAAAGGAAGCAATCATGAAATCATTTAATACCACAATTGAAGACGGACTGGCGTTCGAGAGAAGAAATTTTTACCTCTTATTTGCTTCAGAAGATAAAAATGAGGGAATGAAAGCTTTCATTGAAAAAAGACCTCCAAATTGGAAGGGTAAATAATAAAAATTTATGTTAATAAAATACATTTTTGTAATTATATTTTCATCATTTTTAATAACATCGGGACTTACTCAGGAAGCAATACGCGAAACAGACACCCCGGGTAAAGAAAAAGATGAGGGTGACCTCAATGCAGAGCAGATCATAGAATTAAATAAACCTTCTCTCATTTCAATCTGGTATCATACTGATAATTATTATTCCTACTACTCTTATGAAGTAAAAGATACTACACTCCTGAACGGCAGCGGATTTATAATCGATGAAAACGGAATAATCGGAACAAATTACCATGTAGTAGATGGGATAGACAGCATACTAATTAAAACAAGTGACGGAACGTTCTATGACGGCGAACTGCTGATAGTAGACGAAAAAAATGATATGGCTCTTATCCGGATCAAAGATACACATGGTAAAAAATTCTCCACTGTAAAGCTTGGCAATTCGAATAATGTTAAGGTCGGACAGGATGTTTTCGCCATTGGAAGTCCATTCGGATATGAATATACCATCTCTCAAGGCATTATCGCTGGTATCAGGGAAGATGAAAAGGTGAGTTTTACAGACCCTGTGACATTTTTACCGTTCGAAAAGAACTTCGAAAAGGTAATTCAAATAACTGCAGCAATATCCCCTGGAAACAGCGGAGGCGCTCTTTTCAATTCTAAAGGTGAGGTGATAGGTATAACCACGTATACATACGGAAGCTACGGAAATCTTAATTTTGCGCTTGCTATCAATAAATTCGTCGAATTTAAAAATTCTATTGATCTGGCTAACTTCGATAAGAATGAACAAGCTAAAAGGAAAAGAGAAGAAAATCTATTCCTTACAAATCTGAAACTTGCAAACAACTATAAAGACCAGGTTACATACAATTGGTATTATACAAAACAGAAGGACACGATGAAGATCATCGATACATTTGTTGTAAAACAGGATTCGATTGTAAGATTGAATTATCTTAAATCCGAAAATCTTTATACCAAATGCATGCAGCTCGAACCTGATTCGTTTAACGTTTATCAGGAGTTGATGGATCTTTACGTATTCACGGATAATTTTACAAAAGCTGAAGATCTTTACCAAACAATAAGAGAAAAGTTCGAATCTGATAGTCTTCTCGGATTGCTCTCCTCAAGTCTCGCAAGCGCTTATTCAACTTCAAAAGAATATAAAAAGGCTCTCGAATTCTATGAAAAGATCTTAAAGAAAGATACAACCGATACATATATATACTTCCAGATGGCAGGGATATACGAAAAAATGGAAAACTATCAGAAAGCTCTC
>JBEKSX010000022.1:0-33851 GCA_049516635.1 Ignavibacteria bacterium
ATAGATGATTTCCGTAAGTCCCGAACGAATAAATCCGGTATTACAAAAGACTTTCTCATTGAAGCGAAACATCTCGGCTATTCAGATAAACAACTGTCTATATTGACGCGCACCTCAGAAGATTATATCAGGAAAATGAGGAAAAAACTGGATGTACTGCCGGTTTTCAAACAGATCGATACTCTCGCTGCAGAATATCCTGCAGAAACGAACTATCTCTACTCTACTTACCATGGTGAGACTTCCGATATTCCGGGAACCGCTAAAATTGACAAAAAAAAGATAATGATACTCGGTTCGGGAGCATACAAGATCGGCTCTTCCGTCGAGTTTGACTGGTGCTGTGTAACCACAGCGAGATACCTGAAACATCTGGGTTTTAAGGTTATCATGGTGAATTATAACCCCGAGACGGTCAGTACGGATTATGATATCTGCGATAAGTTATATTTCGAGGAGCTCAGCCTTGAAAGAGTTCTCGATATTTACGAGTACGAGAAACCGCTCGGCATAATATTATCCATGGGCGGACAGATACCCAATAACCTTGCGATGAAGCTAAATCGTGCACATGTGCGGATACTGGGCACTTCCCCGTTATCGATAGATAAGTGCGAAGACAGAAATAAATTCTCCTCTATACTTGATAAACTGGAGATAGAACAGCCTGTATGGCAGGAGCTTTCATCGGTCGATAAAGCAAAGCTCTTTGCAAAAGAGATCGGTTATCCAGTGCTTCTCCGTCCTTCCTATGTACTCTCGGGCACATCGATGAAAGTATGTTACAATGAACATGCCCTTTTGGATTATCTGAAGAAGAACGCAAATATTTCCAAAGAGCACAAAGTCGTTATCTCGAAGTTCGAGGAGGGGGCAAAAGAGATAGAGCTCGACGGTGTAGCACAGAACGGTGAACTTATCATATATGCCATCACCGAGCACGTTGAAAATGCCGGAGTGCATTCAGGTGATGCAACACTGGTCATTCCGCCGCAAAAATTATATTTCGAAACCGTGCACAAGATCAAACGCATAACAAAAGATATATTGAGCGAGCTCGATATATCAGGACCGTTCAACATACAATTCCTGGCTAAGAATAATGATGTTAAGGTCATCGAATTCAATCTGCGTGCCAGCCGCTCATTCCCGTTCGTATCGAAAGCTACAGGTTATAATTTCATCGAGTATGCCGTGAAAGCAATGCTCGGTACTGACATCAAAGGAAACTACAAGACACTCGACCTCGACCATATCTGCGTTAAAGCCCCGCAGTTTTCCTTCTCGCGTCTGAGCGGTGCAGACCCGATCCTCGGCGTGGAGATGGCATCGACCGGTGAGGTGGCATGCTTCGGCGAATCGCTCGAAGAAGCGTTTTTAAAATCACTTCTCTCAACGGGTTTTAAAATGCCCGCAAAGAATATACTTGTAACACTCGGTGAGATAGAAGATAAGATCGAATTCCTGGACAGTACTAAAAAATTAAATGAGCTTGGTTACAATATCTATGCAACGGCAAATACACACAAACTTCTTTGTGATAACGGGATCAAATCATATCCGGTATATAAAATCAGTGAAGGAAAGAATCCCAATATTCTCCGATGTCTTGAAGAGAAAAAATTCGATCTCGTTATAAATACACAATCAATTCACGATAAGGTCAGTGAACGGGACGGTTTCATCATCAGGAGAAAAGCTATAGATTATAATATACCGCTCATCAATAATATTAAGATAGCACTTCTCTTTGTGAAATCCATCTACAAATACAAAGTCGACGAACTATCCATAAAGAGTCTTGATGAATATTAAAAAAATCTATAAATGATTAAATGTATAAAGTAAAATACGTGTTATATTTAGATATTATTTAATAAATTTGCATCACACATGAATATAATTTTGAAAAGACTTTCTTTACTTGCGTTAATACTATGCATTTACGCTTCATCGATTTTTGCTCAGAAAGTTCAAGCGGTTAATCCGACAATTAAGATCCACAATTACGTAACGGATCAATCCGCCATCCTCAACTCTTCAGAAATCGGCCAGCTTGAAACGAAGCTCTCCAATTTCGAAAAAGAGACTTCGAACCAGGTTATCGTATATATTATTCCTTCTCTCAACGGGGAATCATTAGAAGAGACTTCGTATGAAATAGCAGAGCAGAACGGCATCGGACAGAAAGGAAAGAATAATGGTGTACTGCTTTTCATCGTAACCGGGGACAAGAAACTGCGTATCGAGGTAGGGTACGGACTAGAAGGAACGCTACCCGATGCACTCGCGGGACAAATAATCAGAAAAGAGATAACGCCGTACTTCAAACAGGGAAAATATTTTGAGGGCATCAACGCAGGAGTCGATGCTATAATCGCTGCCACAAAAGGTGAATACATAGCTGACACGAAGAACAATGAGAAAGAGAAACAATTCAATGTGGGCATCTGCGGGCTTCCGATGGTTATTTTTTTTCTTTTCTTCGGGTTCGGGTTCTTTTTCATTTTTTCAATAATCCGAAGAATATTCGGCTGGGGCGGAAGGCACGGCGGAAGCTCATGGTGGAACACCGGCGGCTGGACAAGCGGCAGCGGAAGCTCATGGTCCGGCGGAAGCTCGTTCGGAGGATTCTCCGGCGGGGGTGGTTCCTTCGGCGGTGGAGGAGCCAGCGGAAGCTGGTAAAAATTTATTAACCTATAATTATTTTTCATAACTGAAATTGAAAAACTGGCTCGATAAATACCTGACCAACTACGACCTCCAGAGAATTAAAGAAGAGATCGAAAAGGTCGAACAATCTACCTCTGGACAGATCAAGCTCAGCATCAGGGAAAAACGGAAGTTCTACGAGAAATTGTATAAACCCCATGAACTTGCCGTCAGAGATTTCGAAAAACTCGGCATTGCACTCACCAAACACCAAACCGGCGTTCTTATTTTCCTCATATTCGAAGAGAGGTTCTATGACATCCTGGCTGATGAAGGCATCCATTCTAAAATTCCCGATGCGATGTGGGCAGACATAGAATCAAGGATCATACAGGAATTTCGCAACGAGGGTTACCTTAACGGAATACTGCACATCATCGACAGGATTGGTTCAGTCCTGAAAGAAGAATTTCCGCGGGAATCTGATGACACTAATGAGATACCCGATGATGTATCTGTGAACTGATATCTATTCCCAACCATTTTCCCTTCTAATTTTTTTTCTTAAAAACCAGTGAAAGCGGAACTCCCGTAAACCCGAAAAAATTTCTTATCTTACTTTCCAGGAATCGTTTATAATTTTCCTCGATCTCAGAAGGCAGGTTGGTAAAGAATCCGATGACAGGCGGACAGGATTTCAGCTGTGTGATATAATTGATCTTCACTTCCCTCCTTGACTTCGATCTCGGGGGGTACTCCTGTATCAGCTTGTTCAGCCTTGCATTAAGAGTGCTTGTTTTTATCTCCCTGCACCTTTCATTATAGACCTTAACCGCCATTTCCATAATCTTCGATATTCTCTGTTTTGTCAATGCCGATACGAAAAGAAATGGAAGATAATCGAAGTTACGCAGATGTTCTTTCACCTTCGTTTCGAACTGCTTCGCCGTATCACTATCCTTCTTGATAAGGTCCCATTTATTGATAACTATTAGTATTCCTTTTTTCATTTGAGCAGATTCTACGATTATATTGACATCTTCTTTATCGAGCTTGAATGTTGCCGAATCGATATCGGATGATCTATCCAGCTTGGTTATTATTGAAGCAGCATCGATAACTATTATTGCAACGTCACACTTCTCGATACTCCGCCTTGTCCTGATAGCAGAATAAAACTCCAGGCTCTCCGCTTTTCTAATCTTGCTCTTTTTTCTCAATCCCGCAGTATCGATCAAAACAATTTCCTTCCCGTAATATTTTATAACGGTATCTATCGAATCCCTGGTTGTACCGGGGATATCAGTAACAATATTCCTCTCGGTCTGGGTCAGAGCATTAACAATGGATGACTTCCCTACATTCGGCCTGCCGATGACGGCAAATTTCATCAGACCCCCGGCTCCGCTGTCTGCTTCGTCATCAGTATCCATATCACTTGTGATAATATCCAGCAGGTCACCCGATTTTCTGCCAATCAACGCGGAAATGTCAAAAGGCTCTCCAAGTCCCAGCTTGTGAAAATCCTGCTTATTTATCTCTTTATCCCTGTTGTCAACTTTATTGACCACAAGTATGATCTTTTTATGCACATTCTCTTTTTTACTGCTTTCTTTTCTCAATATGTTCGCCAGTTCTTCATCAAGCGGAGTGATACCGCTCTGCGCATCCACAACGAATAAGATAACGTCAGCTTCATCGATGGAAATTTTCACCTGTTCCCTGATGGCAGCTTCAAATTTATCTTTGCTCCCGGGTACATATCCGCCCGTATCGATAAGGAAAAATTTTATCCCGTTCCATTCCGCCTCGCCGTAGTTTCTGTCTCTTGTGACACCGGGGGTGTCATGTACGATAGCTATTTTTTTACCTATCAAACGGTTAAACAACGTAGATTTTCCTACATTGGGTCTGCCGATAATTGCTGCTATTTTATTGGACATTTATGTTTAAATAAAAACAAATATAATTTTATTAACAAGTGCTTACAATGAAAAACAGATATTTAAAATTAACCCGAAATCCGAGTTTTGTTCAAAAATATAAAAAAAAGATAACTTTGCAATACTAACTTTAAATTTTGAATTTTATTATTTGCTACCCTACCCCATTACTTAAGTAATGCTAAGTAATAAAACAATTTTGAATCGTCATATTTTGATTACTTAAGTAATGATTACTTAACAATGCTTTTAGACCTTCGGAGAACTTTTTAATTTTCAATTTTCAATTTCCTACCCCCCTGCCTGCGCCGAGGCTTCGGCAGGCAGGCACTACTTGAAGTAGCCTCAAGTAGTCAGGAAGCTCAGAATCGCCATTTTTGAGGACTTTAATTAGTGACTACTTAGTAGTAATAAGTTGTCATTCCGGCCCCGCATCAAGTGCGGGATAAACTCCAGCGGGAATCCAGTATTGAACCCCTCTCGGCTTCGCCGTTTCTCCCCTCCTCCTACGGCGGATGTTCCATTTCGGTAAGGGGAGACAAGCAAAGAACCACAAATACAAATATACCACAATAATCTGCAAAAATCAAGGCAAAAAGGAGGGTATAACTGTGAAAATCAGGGAAAATGAAGTGCATAAAATTTTTACCACGAATTACACGAATTGCACTAAAAGTAATGCAGAATGTTATAATGTTGAGAAGCCCTCTGAGTCACTTGCAGGAAACTCAGGAGGACAGCAAAAGTAGCCCACGGTTTTAACCGTGGGACTTAAGATTGCACGGGGTTATTAACCGTTTCAACGGCTTCTTCATTTTGAAACCGTTAAAACGGTTCAGTGTAAGAAATTTTCAATTCACCCATAGCTGAAGCTATGGGCTGCTTTCTACGTCTGAAATGCTTCATAAGTATCGTATGATTTATTTTACCAACACCATTTTTTTTGATTCAGTGAACCCGGGAGTTGTAAGTTTATAAAAATACACTCCGCTTGGATGATTGGTCCCGTCCCAGTTGACCTCGTACGTGCCGGGCTGGAGGGGCTGGTTGATGAGGGTGGCGACTTCACGCCCGAGGAGGTCGTAGATGGTTAATCGAACACTCATCCCCCTAACCCCCTTCATAAGGGGGAAATTGGATATATCAAACTTTATTTTTGTTGAGGGGTTGGGGTAGTTCTGCGAAAGCGAAAATGATTTAGGTGTTTCGTAATTGTAAAAGCCCGTGTTTTAATCTTTAAAATCTTCTAAAAAATACATTCAGATTGGGTTTATTAATGCATTTTTCAACCCTCTCAAAATATACCAAACTTATGCATTTAAAAAAAAAATTAATATTTATATACTTGTGGTTCATGAAATTAAAAAAATTATGTCAATCAAAGTATCAAATCTAACGAAATACTACGGCAACTATCTGGCCGTAGATAACATTTCATTTGAGGTCAACCCGGGCGATATACTCGGCTTCCTGGGACCAAACGGTGCGGGTAAGACCACAACTATGAAGATAATTACAACTTATCTTACCCCTACTTCAGGAAAGATTCAAGTTGAAGATATGGATGTCGAAGAAAGATCTATCGACGTCAGGAGAAAGATCGGTTACCTTCCCGAACAAAATCCGCTCTATATGGACATGTTCGTTACAGATTACCTGGATTATGTTGCAGCCCTAGACGGAGTACCCAAAGACCAGATAGAAAAAAGACGCGAGGAGATGGTCAATGTGTGCGGTCTGGATTCCATGCGCACCAAAATAATTGGCGAGCTTTCCAAAGGGTTCAAACAGCGTGTAGGTCTTGCCCAGGCAATGATAAGCAATCCCGATATCATCATACTGGATGAACCTACATCGGGGCTGGATCCTAACCAGATAATTGAAATAAGAAACCTGATAAAGAAGCTCGGCAAGCAGAAGACCGTGATACTTTCGACCCACATCCTGTCCGAGGTTCAGGCAACCTGCAACAGAGTGATCATCATCAATAAGGGAAAGATAGTCGCGGATGGTCCTATAGAAGAGCTGGCAGCCCAGTCGAAGGGACAGAGCGTGGTAACTCTCGAAGTAAAGAACAACTGTGACAGGAACGCTTTAACTACCCAGATCAGGTCATTAAGAGGCGTGAACAAAGTGGAGTTCACAAGGGAAACGGACGATTCGCTGATGTTCAATGTCTATGGAGAAAAAGGGCACGACCTGCGTGAAGCCATTTCCAATAAGGTCATAGAACAGAAAGCCGTTCTGCTTTCTATGCAAACCAAACAGATATCCCTCGAAGATATTTTCAGAGATCTGACGAAATAGTATTCATAACACAACGGATCTGCTCCAAACAGAAATGTTCTCTCGAGCAGATATTACGGAAATCAAGAAAAGAATTTTATTATAACATCATGCAAAACATAAAAACAATATATTTAAAAGAATTAAAGTCCTATTTTAATTCTCCCGTTGCATACATAGTGATAATTGTGTTCCTTGCATTAGTCGGGTGGTTCTTTGTCACGGGACTATTTGCTAACAACGTGGCATCGATGAGGTCAATGTTCGATATGGTGCCTTTCATATTCCTGTTCTTCATACCGGCAGTAACTATGCGGAGCTTTTCGGAGGAAAAGAAACAGGGAACAATAGAGCTCCTTCTGACAAAGCCCGTGAAAGACATCGAGCTCGTTGTGGGGAAATACATTGCAGCATTTGTGCTGACGTTGATAGCATTACTGCCTACTCTGATATATCTTATTGTTGTCATGTTACTGGGTGAAACCGATAAGGGAGCCATAATAGGAGGTTATCTCGGATTGATACTCATGAGTGCTGTATACATAGGTGTTGGCATATTTGCCTCATCACTTACAGAAAACCAGGTGGTGGCATTCATTGTAAGCTTTATAATAGTCTTCGCTCTCTTCATGATGGGCAAGATACTTATGCAGGTATCACCGGGGTTAGTGTCTGCCGTAGAATTCATAAGCACAGACTATCATTCCACAAATATCTCCAGAGGTGTAATTGATACCAGGAACCTGATATACTATTTCTCGATGATATTCCTGACCATTTTTCTGACCAAAGTATCCCTTGAAAGCAGGAAGTGGTAAATAAGTTTAAACTAATAATTAAATAAATCTAAATTAAAGAGTATATATCAATGGCAGACGAAACAGAAAATCAGGCAGTTAACGAAGAACAACAGGATGAACGCCTGCAAAAGCATAAAAAACAGACGGAATCCAGACGCCAGCAAGCAATAGTAAGAACGGCTCTGGTTATAGGTATCCTGATACTGATAAACATCATCTCGATAAACCTGTTTTTCAGGCTCGACCTTACATCAAACAGGATCTACACGCTTTCCGACGCAAGTAAAAATTTAGTTAAGCACCTGGATGATAAGCTGGTTGTAAAAGCATATTTCACTGACAATCTTCCATCACCTTATAACAATACACGCAGGTACCTGAAGGAGATTCTGGATGACTACAGGAATTATTCCAACGGAAATTTCCAGTATGAGATAATAAGCCCGTCGGATGAGACCCAGCTGGAACTGGATGCTCAGAAATATGGTATCCAGCCGGTACAGGTCCAAACAATAAAGGATGACAGAGCAGAAGCTATGAAAGCATATATGGGAATGGTTTTCCTTTACAACGGAAAGCAGGAGACACTGCCTTTTGTGGGAAATACACAGAACCTCGAATATGACATCACCGGTGTTATAAAAAGGATAAGCGAGAAAGAGCTAAAGAAAGTTGGTGTTCTGGGCGGCCCGGGAATGCCCGGAATTGACAAGATAAGCAAGATAAACCAGTTCCTTTCGAAATATTATAATATAACTGCGGTCGACGCATCAAAGAACAACCCGATACCTTCGGATATTTCTGTGCTCGTAGTTTTCTCGCCTAAACCCCCCCAGCAGCAGCAGCAGTTCATGATGCAGCAGCAGCAGCCTATGGCAACCGTACCCGAGAATCTGAAATTCGCAATAGACCAGTATATCATGGGCGGCGGAAAAGTTATATTTCTTGTAAATAAAGTCACGATCTCAGCCCAGCAGCAATTTCAGCTTGCACAGAACGTAAATACCGGGCTCGAGGATATGCTTGAAAGCTACGGAATAAAGCTCAACCTGGACATCATTAAGGATAAAGAATGTGCATATGTACAGGTACCGGTACAACAGGGCCCGATACAAATGTACACGCAGATACCATTCCCCTATTATCCGAGGATAACACAGATAGGAGATGATATCCCTGCCTTTACCGGAATTGGACAGGTATTTCTGTCATTCACTAGCTCACTTGATACTTCGACTGCATCATTCAAAGGGTTAAAGATAACACCGCTTTTGACAACTTCCCCGAAGACCGGTGTTGATAAAGAGCTTGCTGTTATACAGGCATCGGGAAGAATGCTTCCCGACTCGATGTTCAAATCATCCAATGTCATAGTCGGTGCAATATTTCAGGGATTATACTCCAGCTTCTATAAGGGGAAAACCGTCCCTGCAGATACGGCAGCGGGTTCTTCACCTGCTCCTGCTTCAATTAAAGAGCAGAGTCCCGATACAAAACTTATAGTTATAGGCAACGCGGATTTCCCGACTGATGAGTTCAGGGGACCGGAAGAGAACCAGGTATTTTTCGCAAACATGATTGATTACATGACGGACGACCTCGGTCTATCGGCTATCAGGCTAAAAGACGCTAACCCTAAACCGATAAAACCGATAGATGACAGCGTGAGAAAAGTTTTGAAATGGGGATTGCTCGTGGTTCCGCCTTTACTGGTGCTGGGTTACGGTCTTTTCAGATGGAGACGCAGAAAAGCAATACAGTCATAAATGATAGACTATAACATCGAATTTGTTCATGTGTGAAATTAAATTTGTAAACTTTAAATTCTAAATTGGTTTAATATGAATAAATCAACAAGAAATTTATTAATAATATTTGTTTTACTGGCTGTGATAGTCTTTGTCTTCTTCAAGGGAAAAGACAGGATAACCACGCAAAATGTAGAGGAGAAGCTCTTCAAAGCAGACTCTTCTAAAATAGATAAGATAGAGATAGTAAAACTGCATGAGTCCATCACACTGGAAAAGAAGAGCGGTGTGTGGGAAGTGACAAAACCCGTAGTTTACCCTGCCGATACGAATTCCATCTGTCCTATTCTCGGCAACCTCCAGAATTTCAAGATCGAGAATATTATATCCACCAATCCGGAAAAATTCAACACCTACCTGGACTCTGTCAATCAGACAAAGGTCACCGTTTTCCAGGAGGGCAAGGAGCTCGGTACTTTTGAGCTTGGCAAGTTTGCAATAAGCTACATGAATTCTTATGTCAGGAAGCCGAATGAGGACAGGATACTCCTCGCATCGGATCTGAACCAATCATTATTCGTTAAACCGCTGAAGGATTTCAGGTACAAGCTTATATTTTCTTTGCCGAAGCTGACAATAAACAGGATAGATTTCAAATCGACCGATTCCACTAAAGTGGATTTCAGCGCGGTCAAAGATTCCGTCGGTAAATGGTACATAGGTCCGGATTCTATACCCCAGAACAATATCGAAGGATACTTAAACCTCATGGCAGCATTCACAACGGACGATTTTGTCGATTCAGCTGTTACAACATTCCCGACACCAACTTACTCCATAACGGTTCATATGACAGGTTCACAGCCGATTACAATTAACTTATACAAGGAAACGAATAGAACACCTGTCACATATATGGTTCAGGTCTCCAACAATAAGCAGCTTTTCAGGATAACCGAAGGTATGGTACCGAATACATTTAGAAAGAGGACCGACCTTATTCCCGAGAACAAGCCGCCGGTAACAAAGACGGATGATTCAAAGACCAAGGATAAGAAAAAGAAGTAAAGAAAAGAAGAATTTATCTTAAAGGGATAGAGTTTTACTCTATCCCTTTTTTAATTTATTTATTTGATTAAAACCATTTTTCGGGTCTGCTGAAAATTACCTGCAGACAATCTATAAAAATAAACCCCGCTGGAATAATTCGCACTATCCCACTCGACTTCGTATGTGCCGGGCTGAAGCGGTTCGTTAACTAGAGTTGTGATCTCACGGCCAAGGATATCGTAGATCTTCAATGTTATGAACCCCCCTACCCCCCTTTCGCTAAGGGGGGACATAGGAATTTCAAACTTTATTTTTGTTGACGGGTTGAATGGGTTGGGGTAATTCTGGGAGAGAGAGAATGTTTTAGGAATAGAAGATGAAATAGGAGTAATACCAATGGGCCCTCCGCTATCGGTTGTTTTCAAGACTATTCCGCCAGTATCAACAAATGAGCCGCCAACAATCCAGCCAGTTTTATCATCTATAAAGTATAAAGAATTCAATATAAAAAAAGTATTGCTGGGCTGATAAAACCAATTGGTACCCCCATTTGTTGTCTTCATGATAGTTCCCTCATAAGTATAGTGATCATCATAGCCCACGACCCATCCAGTATCTTGATTAATAAATTGAACTGAATTCAAATAATTATTTTCATAAGATAAAAATTGTGTAAACCAATTTATTCCTCCATTTGTTGTCTTTAACACTATTCCTCCTAAACTAACTGTTGTACCCACACTCCAACCGGTAACACTGTTAACAAAATATACTGAACTTAGACTACTATAAATATCATAGTATTGAATAGACCAATTCGAACCTCCATTAATTGTTTTCATTATTAGACCATTCCATGTAGAATCATCGCCACCAACCCAACCAGTATTTTGATTAATAAAATAGATTGATCTTAAATTATCTTTAACATTCAATTGTATTATCCAATTTATTCCACCATTCGTCGTTTTGAATATAGGCCCATCTATACCAAGAGTCCAACCCGTGTTCTGATCTATGAAAAATATCGAAAATAGAAGCATATAAAGGGTATATTGGCAATCCTGTACATACCAATTTTGTCCCCCATTTGTTGTATGTAATATTAATGGATTATTAATTGGATTATTCGCTCCGACTACCCAACCAATATCATGATTTATAAAATAGACAGATGCTAAAAAATTGTTTATCCAACCGGAAAAAACTTGCCAATTTATACCCCCATTCGTTGTCTTTCGGATTCCATTATCACCAACTGCCCATCCTGTATTTTCATCGATAAAGAAAATGTCACGCATTTGGTCAGGTGTAATGAGTTGTGTATACCAGCCTGATTGCGCTTCTGCAATGTTCAATGATAAAAGATAAATAATGAAAATGTATATTATTTTTTTCATCTTGCCCCTTTATTAATATAATTAAAGAATACTTAATTAGAACTCCCTCTATCCCCTCCCCTGTCTATTTACAGACAGGGGAAGAGAGGAAGAGGTAGTCGCTTAAACATCAATCTTATCTTTGTATGATCACTTTATCAGCCCTTCTAAGACGGGTTTCAAAAATAGCTTCGCTATTTTATCAACACCATCTTCTTCGTATCAGTGTAATCCCCCATTCCGTTCGATACGGAAAGTTTATAATAGTACACTCCGCTGGGATAGTTCGTTCCATCCCATATTACTTCGTATGAGCCGGGCTGAAGCTGTTCATTAACAAGGGTAGCAACTTCCCGACCGAGTATATCGTAGATAGTTAATCTAATACTCATCCCCCTGACCCCCTTCCCCGACTCTGTCGGTGCTAGCTCCGGAGAAACATCAAACTTTATTTTCGTCGACGGGTTGAAGGGGTTTGGATAGTTCTGGTACAACGCAAATTCCTTCGGGATATTAGTGGAGATTTTCTCTATACCTATCACAAATCCGTTATTGCATAATTGCTGTGCAACATCGGCGAGCTGTTTGAGCTTTGTAACCGAGTTCTTGTTGTTCGTTCCGCGTGCGATGAGTTGTGAAATTATCACTTTCACGGTATCATGAAAATTTATTTTATAGCCCTGAGCTCCGGAACCGAGTATTACCTTCCTGTCTCCCGGAGGAACCGGCACGATATATTGCCCCGTTAACGAACCACCACAGTTAAGTATTTTGCCCATGTATTCGGTCCACCCTGTTCCCGATTCAGGATCACCTGAATAACAAAATTTTGTTATTTGCGGAGGACTGGTATTAGGAATAACCCAGGGTGTACCGTCACCTTTTAAACCTTTTAACATTAAATAAGAATTACCCGACTCACATGAATCACCCGGTAGAAAATATGGGGTAGTGAAATATGTGAAAGACTTTAATCCGATATTATGTCCCTGACCGCAATTGAGCCAAACGAAACCAACTGCGGGGGGATCTACTCCATATTCAAGTCCATTGCCCGTTCCATCCGTGTCACTTGAATTATAACAATAACCCAGATTTCTGATAGAATCACACCCTACATAGTCATCAGAAGGAAAACCGAGATCAGGGTCTGCTACAATCCCGAGATATGTACTATCCCATGATCTTGTAGATTTATTGATCAACTCAAATTTCATGAACTGCATATCCTGAAGCCCGGGATTATCATATCCCCATGATGTCCAGTGCATTTCCGCAAACATTGGTTTTGTTCCTCCTCCGAATCCTTCTCCTAGCTTATGCTCTTCAGGAAAACCATCGGTTAAGCATGCGAAGAGTGTTTGTTGTGCTCCTCTAACTCCCGGAGTATCAATAAAAGGTTCAAATACTCCATTATGATTAACATCTATAAAAGGAGCTCCGTAAGGAACCATCAAATACCAGTTAGCCCAGTCCGGATTATTGGAAGCATTATCACCTCTTTTTATCTTGTAAATTTTGAATCTGGAGTCTGTTTTCGCAACCGGTAAACTTCCTGAATCATCTACATAACCGGGAGCATATTCACCTTTGTAAGAACACATTGCTTTCCTGAGTTCGGGACCTTCACCAAAATTGAGATAGGCACCAATGCATAAGCCCGCCGTGAAGATTGCGAACTTCCCCGAAGCTTTAGGCCATTCGAATCCGGGCATATTAGGACTTCGAAAATCCTGATCGAATATTCCTGTATTATATATCCATGTGGAAATATTATTAGGGTCGAACGCAACCTGCTGGATAACCACATCCGGATATGAAGTGGTGATAGACGGAACGACTTTACTGCTTTGCGCAAAAACCGTATTAATCATTAAGAGTATTAACGAAGTTATGAAGAGATCAATGGTTGATCTTCTTTGAAAATATTTTAGAGTTTTATACACGCTTATAATATTTATTTTATAAGAACCATTTTCTTAGTGAAAGAAATATCTCCGTATGACAATTTATAGTAGTATACTCCGCTGGGATAGTTCGTACCGTCCCATGTTACCTCGTATGATCCGGGTAAAAGTTGTTCGTTAACGAGAGCTGTGATCTCACGGCCAAGGATATCGTAAATGGTTAGTCTTGCATTCATCCCCCTGACCCCCTTTGTAAGGGGGAAATCGGGAATTTCGAACTTTATCTTAGTCGACGGGTTGAAGGGATTCGGGTAATTCTGATACAATGCAAATTCCTTCGGGACATTAGTGGAGATTTTCTCTATACCTATTACAAACCCGTTATTGCATAACTGCTGTGCAACGTCGGCGAGCTGTTTAAGTTTTGTGACAGAGTTCTTATTGTTCGTACCTCTGGCAATTAAGTGAGCAATAACTACCTTTTCAGTATCACCCGGATTCATGATAAAATTAGGCGGATGGGTTGCGAGCACCAATCTTCTGTCACCGGGTACTACCGGTATTACAAATGGTCCAGTTAAATAACCGCCGCAGTTCTGAATCTGTCCTCCGTATTCGGTCCATCCCGTTCCGGATTCGGGATCACCTGAATAGCAGAACTTTGTGGTTTGTGGAGGAGTGGTATTGGGTATAACCCATGGGGTTCTATCATTCTTTAAACCCTGCAGCATATAAAATGCTTGCAGTGGTTGTCCATTCGGATCCTTTTCGCATATTGGTCCCCCTGTGCTTGTATTAGTAAAATATGTTAATGAATTCATTCTTATGTTCAGCCGTCCGCAATTCAATAAGACAAAACCCATTGCAGGCGGATCTGCACCATAAGTGATCCCGTTGCCGTCCCCATCCATGTTGCTCGCATTATAACAGTACCCCATATTCCTTGTGGTATCACATCCGATGTAATCATCGTCAGGAAATCCGATATCGGGATCAGCTACTACAGCCATATAAGTGCTGTCCCAGCGTACAGTATTTTTATTGATGATATCCCACTTCAGGAATTGCATATCCTCAAGCCCGGGATTATCATACCCCCATGCTGTCCAGTGCGTTTCCACAAACATGGGTAAGGTACCGCCGCCGAATCCTTCGCCTATTTTATGCTCATCAGGAAAACCATCGGTCAAGCATGCGAAAAGAGTTTGTACTGCCCCTCTTATCCCCGGGGTATCTATCGCAGGCTCATACACTCCATTGTGATTAACATCTATATAGGGGGCACCATACGGAACCATCAGACCCCAGTTCAGCCAATCGGGATTATTGAGCATATTATCCCCGCGTTTTACCTTATATATTTTAAATCTGAAATTAGTTTTTGCTATCGGAGAACTTCCCGAATCATCTACATAACCCGGAGCATATTCACCTTTATAAGAACACATAGCTTCTCTGAGCTGGGGTCCCCCACCAAAATTAAGATAGGCGCCGATGCATAAGCCTGCCGTGAATACTGCGAACTTCCCCGAATCTTTGGGCCATTCGAATCCGGGGGTATTTGGTGAGCGCAGATCCTGATTGAATATACCCGTATTGAATAGCCATGTAGAGATATTATTGGGGTCTAAGGCAACCTGTTCGATGACGATAGGCTCATCAGAATAAGAATGATTCATCCTGTCAATACTGCTTCCCAGAGTAACAGCAGTAATAAATAAAAGTACCGAAGCACTGATAAAAAGATCGAGTAAAGATTTCTTTTGAATGTATTTTAATGTTTTGTACATTTTATTTCCTATATTTTAATGTTAAATACTTATTTAATTAAAATCATTTTCTTTGTTATTGAATTTTCTCCGGCTCCGCCGGTGGCGGACAATTTGTAATAATACACCCCGCTTGGATAATTTGTGCCGTCCCACGAGACCTCATAAGTACCGGGTTTCAACTGATCATTTACGAGAGTTGTTATCTCCTGGCCGAGGAGATTGTAAATTGTCAATCTAACTGACACACCCCCCGCCTGAAGGCGGGCAGGCTGTCCTGCGGGCACCCCTCTCGAGAGGGGAATTGAAAACTTTATCTTCGTTGAAGGATTGAATGGATTTGGGTAGTTCTGGTACAATGCAAATTCCTTCGGTACATTCGTAGATATCTTTTCTATGCCTATCACAAACCCGTTATTGCATAACTGCTGGGCAACGTCAGCTAATTGCTTTAGCTTTGTGACCGAGTTCTTGTTGTTTGTTCCGCGTGCAACAAGCTGTGCGATCACTATCTTTGCTGTATCAAGGTAATTAAGCTTATGGTTCTGTGTGCTTGCACCGAGTATAAAAAATCTATCCCCCGGAGGAGCAGGTGAAACTAATTCACCTGTTAGAAGTCCCCCGCAATTTCTAATAAAACCTGTGTATTCGGTCCAACCCTGCCCCGTTTCAGGATCACCTGAGTAACAATATTTAGTAGTTTGAGGCGGGCTCGTATTTGGAATCACCCATGGTGTTCTATCATTTTTTAACCCTTGAAGCATATAATAAGCCGGTAGAGCTTCCCCATTTGTATCCCTTCCGCATAATTCTGTCGGATAGTTATTATTTTTAAAACCTGAGAATGATGTCAGCTTAACATTGTTCCTCTGTCCACAATTCAACCACATTATTCCCGAAGCTGGAGGATTGTACCCGTATATCGAATCGTAATTCGAAGCATTATAACAGTAACCTAATTTTCTTAAAGTATCACATCCAATATAATCATCATAGGGATTACCCTGATTCTGAAAAGAAGTAATAGCGAAGTAAGCGCTATCCCACGTTTTTTTGCTTTTATTAACTACATCAAATTTCATGAATTGAATATCTTCAAGACCGGGATTATCATATCCCCATGCAGTCCAGTGCATTTCTGCATATATTGGTTTTGTCCCTCCGCCGAATCCTTCACCTATTTTATGCTCTTCAGGAAAACCGTCAGTAAGGCAGATAAATATAGTAACGCTTGCGCTTCTAACTCCGGGTGTATCTATAAAATATTCATATACTCCGTTATGATTGACATCCACAAACGGTGCACCAAAGGGTACCATCTGAGACCAGTTTATCCAGTCGGGGTTGTTATACATATTATCGCCGCGTCTTATTCTGTAAAATCTGAACTTGCTGTCCGTCTTAGCTACAGGAAGAGAGTAAGAAATATCAACCCAACCCGGTGCATACTCACCTTTGAATGAACACATCGCCTCCCTGAGTTCAGGGGGGTTTTCCGGGAAAGTTATGTAGCATCCTATCGAAAGACCTGTGGAGAAAATTGCAAATTTTCCCGAACCCTTAGGCCATTCGAATCCGTAATAAGTTGGATTTCGCATATCCAGACCATTAAAAATTCCGGAACCATATATCCAAGTTGCAGTATTATTCGGAGCAAAATAATTAGGCCAGGAAGTATCGATTAGTACAATGTTAGTATGGGAAGTATTAAATCGTGCATTAATAATGTTATCGGATTGTATTAACCGAGGTAAGAAAATATAATACGAAAGTATAAGAGCAAATAATATTAATTTTGAATTTTTCATTTTCTCTGAAGGAGTCCTACGGACAATTTTTAATTTCATTCTCCCCTCTTCCCCCTTTCCTTACCCGCGGCAGCCGGATAAGGGAAAGGGAGATAGGAGGAAAAAGTGTGCGTGTTCACGGTTGGTTCCGTTCGTACTTGAATGGATTCCAAAGAACACAAGGTTAAAAAATTAACCTTCAATACCGCCGTGCGGACGGTACTCAGCTTCGTTTACTCGAAACAAAAATAGCTGTAAAAATATGGTCTTAGCAAAGAAATTATTCGTTGTTTGCAGGAGTTTTGGAGTGCTCATAAGTGAATTTTTAGTATGTAGTACAAAGTTAAACACTTGTTATTACAATATCTTATTCCCGTTTTAACTACTAAGCTTGTGGACAAAAACGGGGGTTTGTGTCTTTTTACTCATTTAAAATTGACCTAAAAATATCGTTTTTTTAAATTAAAATTGTATAAGAACAGGTAATTAATTGCAAACTCTTAACTCTTTTTTATACTGATGAAGGAAAATAAACTCTCGGAATTATTACGCGGTTTATCTGCTAACGAGTTCAAGAAGTTCGGGGATTTTGTGAGGTCACCTTTTCACAATAAGAGCCAGAAAATAATTCTGCTTTATGATCATCTGAAAAGCTTTTCGGCAGATTTCAGCAAGTATGAAATAACACATGAAGATATTTCGAAGCTTATATACAGCGATAAACAGAAATCCGAATCGAAGGTACGTTCATTGATCTCCGATTTTGTAAGGTTAATAGAAAAGTTTTTAACTCTTAATCAATATTCAAAAAATACGGCAGCACAGCAAGTTCACCTGCTGACGGCATTAAATGAAAGGGACCTTTCAAAAAGTTTCCGTTCTACACTGAAAGAAACTATGGGTTCTCAGGAAAAACAGTTCAACCGTGATGAGGACTTTTATTACAACAGGATATTTCTGGAACTCGAGTCATTCAATTACGGACTACAGCGAAACACCGGTATCGATGAGCAGGGATTCAACAAGATAAGCGATAACATAGACCTGTTCTTCATACTCACAAAGCTTAACCTCCTTCACTTCATGTCATACCACCAGCAAAACTTTGCCGATAGGTACAATTATAACATTTGGCAGGTTAATGAAGTCATAAATTACATTGAGAGCAAACTTAACCGCATAAGGAAAGAGCACCCGATAATATATATGAAATACCTGATACTCATGACCATAATTAAGCCGGAGAAAGAAAACTACTTCAAAGACCTGAAGAAATTCGTTCTTACGAATCACGAGAAGCTGAGCAGCGAGGTAATGGATTATATATTCGGAGCCCTTACGAACTATTGTATGACAAAATGCAACTCCGGTGTCAAAAGATACCGGATAGAGAGGTTCCGTGTTTACAAGATAATGGAGGAGATGTCACTTTTCGAAACAGACAAATACATTAACTATGTTGATTTCATGAACGCCATAATATCATCGCTGGATGTGAACAGGTCCGGCTGGGCGGAGAAATTTTTTGACAAGCACAGAACAAGGATACTTCCTGAACTTGCAGAGGATACGCTTAATCTTGCAAAGACTCAGATATTATATCACAAGAAGAAATATGAAGAAGCCATTAAACATCTTAACAACGTAAGCTACAGCAATTACATATTCTACTTAAGGTCGAAAATGCTTCTTTCCAGGATCTATTATGACAAGAAAGACACAGAGCCTATAATCTATATTATTGATGCGGCAAGACATTATCTGAAAAGGAATAAACAGATATCCAGAGCTAACTACGAATCTTTCAGCAAGTTCTTCAATTACCTGAATAAGCTCATCAACCTGGAAAGCAGCCAAAAATTTCATATAAAGAAGATGGAAGATGAATTGATGCGGGAAAAAAGCATTTCGAGCAAAGACTGGTTCCTGGAGAAGCTGAAAGACCTCGAATCAGCCGAAAAATAAATTCATCTATGACCGGGTCTAAAGCATTTTCTGCATAATAGTAACATCTATATATCTCCCGAATTTCATACCCGCTTCTTTCATAACACCAATAATGTCAAATCCTGCTTCACGGTGCATTTTAATACTGGTCTCATTTCCCTCAGCAATTCTTGAAATTATCGTATGGTGACCGTACTTAACAGCATAGCTGATCAATTCACCAAGCAGCATTCTGCCTATTCCCCTGCGTCTATAATCTTTTCTTATGTAAATAGAGTTCTCAACTGTATTCGAATATGCCGGTCTCTCATTCCACCTGCTCAGAGAAGCCCATCCGACTACTATCCCGTCTGATTCATATACTAAAACCGGATATTTCCCGCCATGCTGATCAAGCCACTCTTTCTGCTGTTCAATAGTACGCGGTTCGGTGTCAAATGTAGCTGTAGTATTAAGAACTGCCTCATTGTAGATCTCCATTATATCAGCAATATCTTTTATATCCGCAAGTCTAATGCTCATTTAATACTCAATAGTTTGTGCAGAAATAATTTCGTGTTTGTTTCCGGTTCTTACAAAACCATAGTAATTCAACCAGAAGTTAACGGTGGCAATAGCAAGTATCACAACAACCGCTAATATTAAATTATTGTACGCAAAGAATTGTATCACGAAAAAAAAGACACCAAAGATAATTGGGTAGATAAGAGATGTGATCCTCTGTATGGAATGAATTATAGTGTTTTCTTTTGTAAAAGGCATCTCCTTGCTGAAGATATGGTACAAAGAATTAAACAGGTTAGCGCAAATGAAGATGTATAGAGTATGCACCAATGCCTGAAAAGGCGGAATGACAAGCATGAATAGGATAAATAATATGAACGAAAGCGGTATTAGCAGGTCAAGCACGAAAAATTTTCTAATTCCGTTTTTAAAAAGTTTTACATTTTCAATCGGGCTGGCATCATAGAGCCACCCGGCGCCTGTATCTCCCGATACTTTAACCCCGCGCACTGCAGTATTTACTGCCATCAGAACGGTCAGGAGAATGGAAAGATGAAACGCATAATGAAGGAAAAATTGGTTTCCGAAGGGGGCGGGCAATTGATTTGTGAACAGGGCGAAGATGGTCATACCAACCGGCACTGCCATCATTGGAAGGATATTGAGCCTCATGACCCGGTCCTTTAAAAACATACTTTGCACAAGACTGAATGAGGAATCTTCTATGCTGTTTCTCAGATAATGCTTTCTGAAGTATTTCCCGTAGAATTTGACAAAAAAGGATCGTTTCTTCTCAACCCCTGAATGCTCATTGGTAACAGAAGTCTGCAGGAAGCGTTCCCGTATAAGAGAGTAATTTGTTATCAGATAATATTTCAAGCTGAGATAGCTTAACCAGCAAACAATCACAGGCAAAATTACTTTAAGCCAGATATGATAATCTGCACCATAGGCAGTTTGCCTGGCGGGAATAAAACCGAACCACGCCTGCGGAAAATATTGTAAGTAACCTTTTTCAAAGAAAAAATTAAAATATGGATCAATTCCCGATCTGCGGTATCCGGTAAACGAATAAGTTACGAATTGATAGCCTATCACCAAAACAAATATGAGCACTATCTGGAAGACTAGAACGTATGTGTTTAATCGTGCCGACTTAATCTTTTTCAGGATGATACTATAAAACATCATCAAAAAATTGATGAGAAAATAAAACATCATAAAACCCGAAACAAAATATAATATAGAGCGGGACACTGATCTTATGATTATGAAATAATATACCGCACCGGGGATCAAAAGGGGAAGTGAAATTATGAAAATATAGCGCAATGTCACATGAAGCTTGGCATGGACTATCAGCTCATCATCCACAGGAAGTGCTGAGAAAAGTTCAATTTCTGTTTTTGAAACTATAAGGTTGTTCAACTCGGCTATTATAGTAAAAGCCAGTATAATTGAAAAAAATAAAAAGGTAAGGAACGAGAATTCAAATCCTGTCGGGTCGGAATTTTGCTTGTAGAGGATCAGAGGTAAAAATATTCCCGGCAGAATATATGAGATGAAGAGCAGAACCAACTTTTTCGATGTACCGTCTTTACCTCTGATCTCCTGTTTGAACAGCATTCCGGTGAGAACTTTCACTTTCGTTGCATCATACATTGTACTTATTTCCTGTTCTTTTCCTGTTCTTGAAGGAATTTTCTATATTCAGCGATATTCTTTTTGTGCTGGTCATAAGTATCAGCGAACCTATGCGTACCGTCACCTTTAGCAACAAAGTACAGATATTTATTCTCATCCGGATAAATTGCTGCCACTATTGAGCTTAATCCCGGATTATTAATCGGTCCCGGCGGCAATCCCCTATTCAGATAAGTATTGTACGGCGATGGATATTTAAGGTCACTGTAAGTGAGCCTTCTCTTCGGTCCGTCGGGAAGAACATATTGTACCGTAGGATCTGCCTCCAGCCGCATCTTCTTTTTCAGCCTGTTATAGTATACCCCGGCAATTATTTTCTTCTCGGAATCGCTGCGCGTCTCACCTTCTACTATTGATGCTATTGTAATCACTTCTTTCAATGTCAGCTTTTTTTTCTTCATATCACCGAACATCTCCGGTGTAATCTTTTTACGGAATTCTGCTGCCATGGCACTGACTACATCTTTTTCTGTATTGCCGTGTAAACTAATATTGAACTGATAAGTATCCGGAAATAAAAATCCCTCAAGATTTTCTGCTTTAATTCCCAATAGATCTATCAGGCTGTCATTAAACGTTTCATTTACAAATCTTGTCGAGTCAAGATTCATCTGACGGTATACAAGATGCCCGATCTGCCTGATGTTCAATCCCTCGGGAATTGTAACGGTCACATAGTGATGTTCTGATACATCCGTGATCATCTTCAGGACATCAAGGTTTGTGAGACCATTTGTGAATTTGTACTCGCCCGGAATTATTTCATCCTGATAGCCTAATAAACGTCCGGTAAGTATGAATATGTACCTATTATAAATGATCTGTTTCTTTTCGAGTTCTACTGCTACAGATCTCAGATTATCTCCATGAACAATTTTCACACTTACATCTTCACCCGAAAACCTGTAGACTCTATTGAATAGAGCAAGATGCAACAGGAGGAAAAGCAGAAAGAACAGGAAAAGCAGAAGCGGGTAAAAATATCTCAACCTCATTACTTGACCCTGACGGTGTCCGATAGGGACTTGAGGAAATTTACTGCATTCGTATCGGAAGGATTACTATTAAGATAATTCTCCATGTACATTCTGGCTTCCGGTATTTTATTCGACTTCTGGTAGATATTCGTCAATGAGAATACAGCTTCTCTGAAGTCTGGAAAAATATCTAGAGCTTTTTTTAAATAATTTTCTGTATTTGCATTATCGCCCATGGACGAATAGGCATAAGCAAGAAGGTAATATGTAAGTGAAGAACCGGGGTCTATCGATACCGATGAATTAAGAAGATTTATCGCCTGCTGGGTCTGCCTTGCCTGGATCATTTGTACTGCATACATATTCATGCTGTTCACGTCCCTTCTGAGGATATGTGTCTTACCGGGATCAAATTTGTACACATCCATTATTTCAATGTTACTATCACCGGTTGTAAAAAGAGAATTCTGGTTGACAACGCGGTACCATTCCCTAAGGAATGCTATGTAAGATACATTATATTTTTTCATCTCATTTGTCATGAACTGTGAGAAATCGATATCGTTGAGCCTTTTGATGAATTCGGGATTTATAAGCCCTGCAACATCGAGTATTTTCCTATTGGAATAAAACCCTATAGCACCAACATCATGGGTAGCAATAATTGAACCTTCGGGAGTGTGGTCTCTCAGCCATTTAGCAGTCGCAACCTGCCTGATAGAAATATAATGCGTCTGCTCCGCATACAGTACCCTTTGCTGGTAATATACAGAGGCAAAATATATTACAACTATTATAAAGAATATGTAGTTCAATGAATTTACTATATTCCTGTCATTATAATAACGATAAAGATATTTATAGAACTCACGCGTCCCATAAACAAAAAGAAATATGTAGAAAGGTATTATAGGCATCATATATCTTCCGAACCTGTGTGCATACGGTAGCTTGTACCAGTACATGAATACCAGAGCTAGGATAAATATCAATGGCAGAAGAAACCTGTTATATTTCATTCTTGCTGAGTCAGACAATACCTTAATGACTGCAATGAAGAACGGGATTATCAAAAGCAGGTAAGCTTGATCGGTAAAGTAAAGCCATACCTCGTTCTTGAGAAAATCCACCCTGCTTCTGAACTCAGGTGAATAGTACGAAAGCTTCGCATCATACGTATTAGGCAAAATTGAGCCCGAAAGATACAGATTCAGGGCGAAGTAAGCGGCAAGTATTATCAGGAATATTGAAATTCCTTTAAGCAGCTCGCTCTTGGAGAAAGCCGGGATATCATCATTTTGCCTGGGTGATTTTTTCTTTAGATACAGGAAAATAAGATAATCAAGTACCACAGCACCTATAAATGCTGCAGCATCGGGTCTTCCCCAGAACACAAGCCCCAGGGTAAAGCCGAACAGCAGCGGTTTTCGTTTCCTGTAATAATAAAAACATATCAGTAATAAAAAAATGAACATAGTGGTTTCCATACCCGAAACTGCTATGAAATTCATCCACCCGTCCAGCCCGAAGATAAGCGCGGCTGCAATTGCAAGCCAATTCTCCTTAGGAAAACTGTGCTCTGATAATTTGTAAAACACGAAGACTGCAAGGACCAGAAAGAGAATGCCTAAAACATAACTGAGGATCATTTCATTTTTTGTGATAAGAAATCCCAATGCAAGTATCATTGTGTATATAGGTGAAGTGGAACCGGCAGTGACAATCTCGTTCTTAAAATATGAGAAGCTTCCGTATTCGACAAGATTTTTAGCGAATGTCAGGTGTATCCACGGGTCATCAAGAGTGAAGCCGTTTTCGTGGTTCACGGAATAAGCATAAGTTACATAATAATAGCATAATACTGCAGGAAGCAGTGCTAAAATGGCTATTATAAGATACTTGAGATTTTTCTTTATTGGAAATGATACTTCGAGTTCGATCTTTTTAGATTCTGCTTTAGCGGCAGGTTTCGGATGTTTATCTGTTTTTTTCTTCTTAGACATGTTTAATCTACAATAATAAGAAAAATCACTCTGTCATACAATTTAGGAATTGGGTATTTAGAAAATTACCTCAAAAGAGCTGCTAAGCAGGTTATTACTTCGATGATATAACGGGCATCGTCACGATCCGATTCATCGTTCATACTTACCTTCAGCATAGATGGACGTTTATCTTAGATTCTTACATTGTTCGCTTAATCTCTTAAATAATATAACATAATTGTTTAAAAGGGCTTTTTGGGGTAATTTGACTGACTATTTAATAGCTTGAAATAATTATTAAAAATCGGCATATTAATTAGCTTTGCCGAAATATTGAAATATTCAAAGGGCACTTCCCGATATAATCTAATTGTTTATATTTTAGTAAAGTATTTTAATTAACCCCTTCAATCCGAAAATGGATTGAAGAACTTTTATGAACATTCAAAATAAATTAGGAGCTATTTGATGATTGAACAAAATGATGCACCTATTACTACACAAAGTCCGGCTGGTGAAAATAAAAAATATGAGAATGAACCGAATGAAATTAACCTAAAAGATAAACCGGTTATCAGGACTAAGGATTTTGTTGCAAAAGACTATTCTGAAGACGAATTCAGAAAATATATAGAACTTTATGAAAAAACTTTTAACGTAATCAAAGAAAACGAGATAGTAAAAGGCAAGGTAGTTGCTATCTCAGGCAATGATGTTCTGATTGACATAGGATTCAAATCGGACGGCAGAGTTTCGATAGATGAGTTCCCCGATCCGGACAATATAAAGATAGGTGATGAGGTAGAGATATTTGTAGAAAAGATAGAGGATAAAGAAGGACAGCTGGTACTTTCCCGCAAACGCGCCGATATAATCAGGAACTGGGAAAGGATCATTAAAGCAAAACAAAATGATGAGATCATCCAGGGCAGATGTGTAAGGAGGATCAAAGGCGGCTTCGTCTGCGACCTGGGCGGAGTTAACGCATTCCTTCCCGGTTCACAGATAGATACAAAGCCGATTCGTGATTACGATGTGTTCGTGGGCAAAACTTTGGATTTCAAGATACTGAAAATTAACCATCCTAATGAGAATATAATTATTTCCCACAAGGTCCTTATAGAAGAATCTATGGCTGACCAGAGAGAAAAACTTTTAAGCACTATAGAAAAAGGACAAATACTTAAAGCTACGGTAAAAGCCATAACGGATTTCGGTGTGTTCGTTGATCTCGGAGGAGTTGACGGGTTGATACATATTACTGATCTCTCATGGGGCAGGATAAGCCACCCGTCTGAGATAGTTCAGCTTGACCAGGAGATCGAGGTGATCGTACTCGAATATGATGACGAGAAGAAGAGGGTTACTCTCGGATTAAAACAATTGACACCGCATCCCTGGGACAGCATAGAAGAAAAGTTGAAGGTCGGCGATAAGGTCTCCGGTAAAGTAGTTTCGATTACCGATTACGGTGCATTTATTGAAATTGACAAAGGTATCGAGGGTCTTATACACGTATCCGAAATGTCCTGGACACAGCATATCACCAACCCTAACCAGATTGTTGCGATGGGAGAAAGAATAGATGCAATAGTTTTAAGCCTTGACAAAAATGAAAAGAAATTATCTCTCGGTATAAAACAGCTGACCCCGAATCCGTGGCAGTCACTGCTCGAGAAGTTCCCGATCGGTTCTAAACATCAGGGAAAGGTTTGCAATATCACGAATTTTGGCGTGTTCGTTGAATTGGAAGAAGGCGTAGACGGATTGGTGCATATTTCGGATCTTTCATGGACAAAGAAAATATTCAACGTGGAAGATTTCGTAAAGATTGGTGATATGCTCGACGTTATCATCCTTGGGATCGATATCGATAACCACAGGATTGCACTCGGACATAAGCAGATAAACGAAAATCCATGGGACTCGCTCGAACAGCAATATAAAGTTGGCACCGAAGTAAACTGCAAGATAATAAAGTCTCTCGAAAAAGGAATTATAGTAGAGCTACCGAATGTAGTTGACGGTTTTATTCCCGCATCCCAGCTCTCAGTCTACCAGATAAAGAATTTCGGTGACCTCTTCCAGGCAGGAGCAACATTGAATGCTGAAGTGATTGAATTCGATAAGGATTCGAAGAAAATCGTATTGTCTGTTATAGAATATCTTAAAGATAAGGACCAGAAAGAAATTGATGAATATATTGCAAAATTCAAGATATCTAAAAAATTCAGCCTGACCGATGTTATTGACAGGACCCGAACCACTCCCGAGCTGAAAGAGGAAGTTGACTTTAAGATTGATGACGTCATAAAAGAAACTGGTGAAAAATCACAGTGATGTTATGAGGTTATGTTAGGATGTCACACTGAGCAAAGCAGAATGCCCGGCTTAGACGGGAAGGATCTCTAGCTAAACAAGAAATATTTATTTAAGCATTCCATTCATGGGATGCTTTTTTATTTAAACCGATTGGAATTAAATAATAAATGGAAAATCTGGATAAATTTACAAAGGTGATGCTCCGCGCTACAAATGAGGCAGCGAAGATATTGCTTTCACACTTTAACACCAATTTTAAGATAAGCAGGAAGAAATTCTACAATGACCTCGTTACCGAGGTTGATAAGAAAAGCGAGACTAAGATAATCGAAATTATTCACCGTAGCTTTCCTGACCACAATATCCTTTCGGAAGAAGCAGGTAACCTGAACAAGGATTCCGAATATGTCTGGATAGTAGACCCGCTGGATGGAACAGTGAACTATGCACACTCGGTCCCAATCTACAGCATCTCTATAGCGTTGGAAATAAAGAAAAAAATTCAACTGGGATTAATATTTAATCCCGTCAACGGTGAGAGATTCTTTGCGCAAAAGGGTAAAGGGGCTTATTTAAATACTAAAAAGATAAGAATTTCGGATACAAAATATTTAAAAGATGCATTGCTTGTAACCGGATTTCCTTACGGGGCAGTTAATAATCCCGATCACGCGCTCGATCATTTCAATAACTTTCTTCGCCATGGAGTCCCGGTAAGGCGTTTGGGTTCTGCTGCGCTCGATATATGTTTTGTTGCCTGCGGCAGGTTCGACGGGTTCTGGGAGGTAAGCTTGAATCCGTGGGATGTGGCTGCTGGTTATCTTATATTAAAAGAAGCCGGCGGAAAGGTCACGAATTTCAAGGGAGAGAATTTTTCAGTTTACTCAAAGCAGCTCCTCGCTACCAACGGGAAGATACATCAGGAAATGATGGACGTACTTGCGTTAGCATACAAAGAATAAAAAAGTTTTTTTATGAAAGCAAGCCCGGATTGCATTACCCGGGCTTTTTTATTTATACAGCAATTATATCAGAGAATATTAAAATTAAATGATTTAATATAGCTGTATTACTAAACATAAATTTAAAGGAGAAGCCATATGATAGCTCTTATAATATTTTTAATCATTGTACTGATAGTGTTGGTCTCGTTAAAGAAAAATGCTGGCGGCAACGAGAAACTGGTCCGCTCGCTGAATATTTTCAGGAACATAGCATATATAGCTATCGGTATAGCAATAATTCTTTCGGCGGTGGTTGAAGTGGGTCCAGGTGAAGTCGGGATACAGGTGCTGTTCGGAAGTGTGCAAAGCAGCGTACTGCACAGCGGCCTGAATATTATTAACCCTCTGGTCTCGGTGGAAAGAATGGATATAAAGACACAGGCATATACAATGAGCTCCGCACATGATGAAGGACAGATGAAAGGTGATGATGCGATCACCGCATTATCAATGGACGGGTTGACGCTGCGTCTTGATGTTACCGTCTGGTATAAGCTCAGCGAAGCCGATGCACCTCAGGTTTACAGATCTATTGGTACGGATTATGTTGACAAGATAGTAAGACCAGCTATCAGGACCGCACTGCGTGATATAGCGGTATTGTATTCGGCAACAGATATTTACTCAAACAAGCGTGAGGATTATGTCCACAACGTTACAAAGAACCTTGAAGAAGCTTTTAACGGAAGAGGGGTGGTGCTTGAGAGGGTGCTGCTGAGAACGGTCGAGCTGCCTGAGATGGTAAGAACGGCAATAGATGAAAAGATAGCTGCCGAACAAAAAGCACAGCAGATGGTCTATGTTCTGCAAAAAGAAAGGCAGGAAGCAGAGAGAAAAAAAGTAGAAGCGCAGGGAATTTCAGATTTTAACAGAATAGTATCACAAAGCATTACCGAACAAACCTTACAAATGAAAGGCATTGAAGCTACTCTTGAACTTGCTAAAAGCCAGAATAGCAAAATGGTCATCATGAATGGGAAGAATATGCCGTTGATATTCGGAATGTCCGGGCAATAAGTTGAGGTCAGTTCAGTTATTCCATTTATTTAAAATTCTGGCTCTGTGAGAAATAGATATTTTGCATTTTTCGTATTCTCGATTCTGTATGCTTTTTATATCCTCCCTTTCCTGAATAACATTGTATTCGATGCAGTGATCCATTTCTCTGTTTCGGAAAATTTCGTAAAGGGTTATCCTTTTCAGTTCAATCAGAACGGTGAAACGGTTCTGGCTTCAACAAGTCCTTTCTGGACTATGATACTCATACTTTGTTTTAAATTTGCGGAATATAAAGCGGTTCTTCTGCTCAAAGCTATCATCATCTTAGCATGGGGCGGTACCACATACTTTATCTACAGGACAGCAAAAGATATCTGGAAATTGCCGCAAATACCATTATATGCTCTGCTTCTGCTATGGATTTTGAATGTATCAGTTCTAAAGAATTCTCTAGGCGGAATGGAAAATATCCTTTCTGCATTTCAGCTCATTCTTATTTATCATCTGCTTTGCAGATCCCAAGGTGCCCTTCATTATAATTACATTATTACCACTGGCATCCTGACAGGATGGGCGTTACTTACCCGTCCTGAAGTTGGTTTTTTGTGTTTTTTGATAACCATTATATACCTATTGAGATTTTTACTGAACAAACAGGTAAAATCGTTAAAAATATTGGGATGCTTTACCATCGTGATTCTATGCACCTTAATAATTTTACTCCCTTGGTATTATTATCAATATAGTGTTACAGGTAAAATAATATCCGATTCATCATACTCGAGAATATTTTCAGGCAGGTGGAATTCAATTGTTATTATCCCGGGTACAATATTTCTGCATCCCTATCTTCTGTCTGTTCTGTTCACGGCATTCCTTCCTGTCACATTCGGATCGCTTTACTATATAAAGTATATTCGTACATTCTTTAGAAAATTAAAAGAAACAGGAATTTTTTATTTATTTGAAAAGTTTAATATTACGACCTCGGTAATTATTCTGTTAGTTGGATTCATACTATATACTTTTATCGTTGGAGGTGACCAGATAGGAAGATATTTCGTGCCGTTTTACCCGTTCTTCTTTATTATCGGAATTTCAGGGTTAACACTGTTGTATAATGATCTGAAACCTGTAAGCATTTTATGGAGCAGATTATTCATTATAGGTACAGTATTATTTCTGCTTAGCGTAAATATATATGATTATTACAGGCGTGTGTTATTAGGGACCGAGATGGAATCCAAGGTATCGGAGATGATTAATTCTCCCGGACAAAGACATGATTACACATTATATTTTCTTCGAGGGTTAAAATACAAGGATTCGGATACTATTAAATTTGCTCTAAAAGAAATCCAGTTCAGATATTTCATAGACGAAAGGATTCAGGTAGAAAGCCTCGACGGCAGGACTTCATCAAAAATATTTAAGTACCTGGACAGGAACGGCTTTCCGGATTTCGAAAAGTATCTCTTGAATGAAAAGCCCGATGTAGTAGAGGTAGGCGGTTGGGATAAAATGATAAACTATCGTGCATGGTATATGAAAATGTTTACATTCGGAAAGAAAGATAACATAATCTCGCTATGGGATAGAAAGATCTCTAATATGCAGATGGGAGATTCATTTTACTGGGAGGGAAATAAAGTTAGCTTTTACTTGCCCGGTCTAGTCAGAATTGATTGGAATAATTAATATACATCAACCATTATAAAAATTATTCATAAAACTTATGAAAGGCGTTCCTCTAAACGAAGATCTATATCAGTATATCCTCGATACTTTTGTAGAGGAAGATGATATATTAAAGTCGGTGGTGAGAAAGACAGAAGAAAAGGATTTCCCTCTCATACAGATATCACCCGAACTTGGAAAATTTCTGCAAATGCTCGTTATTATGATCCGCGCCGAAAAGATACTGGAAATCGGGACTCTCGCCGGTTATAGCGCTATCTGGATGGCAAGAGCTTTGCCCAAAAACGGTAAGCTCATTACACTCGAAAGAGATCAAGAACATGCAATCGCCTCACGAGAAAATTTTAAAAGAGCCGGGCTTGAGGCTAAAATCGAGATCATTACGGGAGATGCCGTGAAATCACTCGATAAGCTTTCCGATGAGAAATTTGATCTGGCCTTCATCGATGCTGATAAAACAAAATACCCCGTATACTTCGACAAAGTGATAAAGATGATGAATCACGGCGGAATAATCACTGCGGATAATACATTGAAAAAAGGTGAAATAATATCACAAACGCCGGACGATGAAGTTTTAGGTACGCGGAAATTGAATGAAAAAATGTCTAAAGACCCGCGAATCACTTCCCTTCTCATACCTATCTCAGACGGGCTGACGCTTGGAGTAGTAAAATAATATCAATGAACAGTTGCAGCTTGATTTAGTTCACAAAGACAAATATTATTTCATTCGAAAAAAAGCACCCGCTTAATTACCCCCCCTGGTATTTTTTATACGTTTATTTAATATTTTATGTCTATAGCAATATTTCTGAATTGTTTTCAGGGTGATGTTGTATTATATTGTATTTCATTTCTTTTAAAAATGGCAAAAATTACACAAGTTAAAGCAAGAGAGATCCTTGACTCAAGAGGAAATCCCACTATAGAGGTGGATGTTACTTTACAGGATGGTTCTTTGGGCAGATCTGCAATCCCTTCCGGAGCTTCAACCGGGCAAAAGGAAGCCGTGGAACTGAGAGACGGCGATAAGAAAAGATATGGGGGCAAGGGAGTCCTGAAAGCGGTTTACAATGTTAATGATATCATAGCGAATGCGCTAATTGATGTTGAAAGCACCGAACAAACAAAAATAGATGCGATACTAATAGAGCTGGACGGAACGAAGAATAAATCCAATCTCGGAGCAAACGCAATTTTAGGTGCTTCACTGGCATGTGCTAAAGCCAGCGCCAATCACCTCAGGATGCCTTTATACAGATATATAGGAGGCAGCAACGCAAAAGTGCTCCCTGTTCCGATGATGAATATAATCAACGGCGGAAGGCATGCCGATAATAATCTTGACTTCCAGGAATTTATGATTGTCCCTGCCGGTGCTAAAAGTTTTTCTGAAGCTCTAAGAATGGGTGCGGAAGTGTTCCATTCGCTGAAAAGTGTATTACATAAGAAAAATTGTAATACAGCAGTTGGAGACGAAGGAGGGTTTGCTCCAAGTCTAAAAACGAACGAGGAAGCGCTCGAGATCATTGTTCAAGCAATGGAAGGTGCTGGGTATAAAGCAGGGAAAGATATATTCCTTGCACTCGATGTAGCTTCCAGCGAAATGTACAATAAATCGAAATATGAATTTTTTAAGTCCGGGCAAAAGCCGAGAACTTCCGAAGAAATGGTGGAGATGTACGGGCAAATCATAAAAGACTTCCCGGTTATTTCTATTGAAGATGGTATGAGCGAAGACGACTGGGAAGGCTGGAAATTACTTACTTCAGAACTGGGTGATAAGATTCAACTTGTGGGAGACGATATATTCGTAACAAATAAAGAAATATTGAAAAAAGGCATAGAGCAGAAAATTGCGAACTCGATCCTTATTAAGCTTAACCAGATAGGAACCTTAACAGAAACCCTGGACACGATCGAATTGGCAAGGTCGAACGGTTACACGAACGTCATCAGCCATAGAAGCGGTGAAACAGAAGATGTAACAATAGCGGATGTAGCCGTTGCAACCAATGCCGGACAGATTAAAACAGGCTCACTTTCAAGAACAGACCGCGTTGCAAAATACAACCAGCTGCTCAGGATAGAAGAAGAACTTGAAGATTCAGCAGTATATTCGGGCAAGCATCTTTATAACAGTTTAATTTAACAAAACAACATTCTAAATGAAGTCAACCGATTTTAAATTCCCTCTTCCTAAAACATTAATAGCGCAGCATCCGAAAATACCCCGGGACGAATGCAAGCTTATGGTTCTGGACAGGAAGAATAAAACAATTGAGTCGAAAAAGTTCAAGAATATCATCGAATATCTTGACGAAGGTGACTGCATGATAATAAACGACTCGAGAGTTTTTGCAGCACGCCTGTTCGGATTGAAGGAAAAAACAAATGCAAAGATAGAAGTATTTTTACTAAGACAGCTTAGCCAGGAAGAAAATATATGGGACGTTCTGGTTGACCCTGCAAGAAAGGTCAGGATCGGTAACAGGATATTTCTAACGAAGAATCTATTCTGCGAAGTAATAGATAACACTACTTCGAGAGGCAGAATCGTTCGGTTCAACTACAGGGGAGATTTTCAGAGATACATAGAAAAACTTGGAAAAACCCCTCTTCCTCCTTACGTTAAAAGAGATCCGACGGACCAGGATAGGGAGTACTATCAGACCGTATATGCACAGAACGTAGGTTCAGTTGCGGCCCCCACAGCAGGGATGCATTTCACAAAAGAACTGCTTCGTAAAATAGAAAAAAAAGGCATCAGGATAGCACCGGTTACCCTTCACATCGGACTTGGTACATTTAGAACTGTTGAAGTAGAAGACCTCACCAAACACAGGATGGATTCCGAATTCTTTCATATCCCCGACGCTACGGCATCTCTTGTAAATTCCACAGCCGAGAACAGGAAAAAGATCATAGCTATAGGTACTTCAGTAGCCCGTGTACTCGAAGCAAATACAACTGCCGGAAGATACATCCGTTCGGGGCAGGGCTGGACAGATAAATTTATTTATCCCCCGCAGACTCTGAAGGTTGTAGATAAACTTATTACTAATTTTCATCTCCCGCAGTCTACCCTGATAATGCTCGTCTGTGCTTTTGCCGATAAGGATTTCGTGATGAAAGCTTATAAAAAAGCTGTAAAGGAAAAATACAGGTTTTACAGCTACGGCGATGCAATGCTGATAATTTAATGCATTTATAGAAATTCTCACATTTATCAAATGAGAGTTCATGCAATCTTAACTGCTGCCGGTTCCGGTTCCAGCCTCAACGGCAAGCCCACCCAGGCCAACCCGGCCGTGCCTTCGGAAACGTAGCTGCCGATGAGCACCGCCGCGGCGCCGTGCCCTGCGTCGGGCAGGAACGCCACGGCGC
>JBEKSX010000023.1:0-32575 GCA_049516635.1 Ignavibacteria bacterium
AGAAAGCCGTCATCACAGTTCCCGCATATTTCAACGATAACCAACGACAGGCAACGAAAGACGCTGGCTCAATAGCTGGTCTAGAAGTTGTTAGAATAATCAACGAACCCACCGCAGCCTCCTTAGCCTACGGGCTCGACAGAACTGAGAAAGAACAGAAGATCATGGTCTTCGATTTGGGTGGCGGGACTTTGGACGTGACAATAATGGATGTTGGCCGATCGGATCCGAAGAGTCCACCAGTTTTCGAAGTTCTCTCTACAAGTGGAGATACTCAACTTGGAGGAACTGACATGGACAATACTCTCATCAATTACGTTCGTGATCTCGATGACCTGTATAAATTTGCAGCCAGGAAAACCGAATCTAAATCTTCAAAGATCGAACTTGAATACATAGATGAAGATACTTTAAAAGGTTTCCTAGCGAGCTTCATCGTCGATAACGAGAAAAAATATTCCAAGAAGACAATCTCGCGCAAAATATCCACTCTGAAATCATTCTATAAATTTTTGAACAGAAAAAAATTATATAATGATAATCCCTCGAAAAAGCTCATATTCCCAAAGATCGGAAAAAACCTGCCCTATGTTATTGACGAAAAATCGATAAATGAACTGTTTGATGATAAATATTTCAGCAAAGATGTGTTCGGTCTTAGGGACAGGGCTATAATAGAGCTGTTATACAGTACGGGAATAAGATTGAGAGAGCTGATCGACCTTTCCCTTGACAATATTGATCTCAAGAATAATACTATCAGGGTTACCGGAAAAGGGAGGAAAGAGAGAATAATTCCTGTTGGGGTACTTGCTATCGAAGCTCTGGAAAAATATCTCGTTAAAAGAAGAATGTACTTCGAAGAAAAAGAGATGGACTATGACAGGACGGTTATTTTCAATGCAAAGAACGGGAAGAAACTTTACCCTGCTTTGCTGAACCGCATCACAGATAAATACATATCAAAGGTTTCGGAGATAAAGAAAAAAAGCCCGCATGTTCTTCGTCATACTTTTGCCACACATCTGCTTAACCGCGGCGCCGATATCAGGGCAGTTAAAGACCTGCTCGGCCATGCAAGCCTCTCCACTACACAGATTTATACACATGTATCAGTTGAACGACTGAAAGAGGTTTACAAGAGATCACATCCTAAAGCAGACAGAAAGGGCATATAATCAAAAATCTAAGGTTATAGGGACTAAATGTGAGAAAAATCGGTGTATGCATTTAACATTTATGCAGATCGAACGCCGGTTAAGAATTGTTCAATAGATTGTTCTGAAGATTAATTAATAAGTCATAAGAGGGAGGACTTAATAATGCCTTTTACAACCGAAAAAACATTTACATTTGTTTATCCTGTTCCGATACCTATTGGACACAATGTAAAAATCCAGTTCTTTTATTTAACTGAAGGTGTCTTAAAAAAGAAAAAAACTTTACAGCTTTACCAGCCATTAATTACAGATTGTGATACAGGTGTAGAATACGGCAGTTATTGGCATTATAAGAAAGTGATGGCAATGAGTGCGAGTTCTTATGAGCCGGAGGAGTATCCGCTTAAAATAAGGGATGATATAGAAGCTGGTGAATTAATCAACGGTAAAGTTAAGAAATGCAGAGTACTGACAGAAGCGTTTGCTGATATTTGGAAAATGCAAACCACACTAACGATAGAAGCTGAATAATAATTTACATGAATCGTAAAAGATCATTTAATATTTCAGACCTTGACTGAGTTACCCTTAATGATTTAAGCATAATAAGACACTAATTGGTGATTTGTGTAGCTAATGAGTATTTGAATTTCTTTTAAGGGATTTAATTTTTAATTTAATTGATTAAGCGAATGAAAAAGAAAATCAAATTGAGAGAGATTTGTCACGGGAGATCGGGAGATAAGGGTAATGCCGCTAATATTGGATTGATTGCTTATAAAAAAGAAAATTATGAACTTATTAAGAACAAAGTTACGGCAGAGGTTGTTAAGAAATATTTCGAAGGCATATGCCTGGGCAACGTAGAAAGATACGAGATGCCGAACATCAATGCGTTAAACTATATCCTCCATGATACACTGGGCGGAGGGGGAACGGTATCGTTAAAGAACGATGCGCAAGGAAAAACTCTCGCTTCTGCATTGCTTATGATGGAAATTGAGTTGTAATAAAATATTATCAGTAGTCTTCCTAATTTGACTGAACTGAAACGGTAATAATATAATTTTATATTTAATAAATAGAACGGATAATAATAGCAAATGTTCGAGAATTCGAAATCGGAACTGAAGAAAATACGTGCCAGAATAGATGACCTATGGGGGTATCTTTGAAATTGATGAAAAACAACAATCCGTAAATACACTTCAGATAAAGACCACAGAAAAAGATTTCTGGGATGATAATATTAAAGCCCAGAAGATACTGCAGGAGATGGCACGCCTCAATGAATGGATAGATGCATGGAAAGAACTGGATAAAAAATATAATGAGGTTGATTCCCTTATAACTCTTGCAGAAGAAGAAAGCGAAGAGACGCTGGAAAGTACGATCGGTGAAGACGTGTCCAAACTGGAAAGTGAAGTAACCGCCCTTGAGTTCAGGAACATGCTTAAAGGTGCCGATGATGAACGAGATGCGATACTTACAATAAACTCAGGTGCAGGCGGCACAGAAGCGCAGGACTGGGCGCAAATGCTTATGAGAATGTATTTACGCTGGGGTGAAAAAAATAAGTACAGAACCGATATAGTTGACATGCTCGAGGGTGATGGTGCAGGGATCAAAAGCGTTACGATAGAATTTACCGGAAAGTATGCTTATGGTTATCTTAAAGCCGAGAACGGTGTTCACCGACTTGTAAGGATCTCACCTTTTGATTCGAATAAAAGAAGACATACTTCATTTGCGGCAGTGTTCGTTTATCCGATAGTTGATGATAATATTGTGATAGATATCAATCCCGCCGACCTGAAGATAGATACTTTCAGGAGCGGGGGAGCCGGTGGACAGAATGTGAACAAGGTAGAGACCGCTATTAGGATAACACACATTCCTACAGGTATAGTGGTCCAGTGCCAGAACGAGCGTTCCCAGCTTCAGAACAGGCAGAATGCGATGAAAATGCTAAAATCAAAACTTTACCAGCTCGAAAAAGAAAAAGAACAGGAAAAAATTAATAAGATAGAAAGTTCAAAGAAAAAGATTGAGTGGGGAAGCCAGATAAGATCATACGTATTTCAACCTTACACCATGGTCAAGGATCACCGTACGGGGTATGAGACCAGCGATATACAGGGTGTGATGGACGGCAATATAGACGGCTTTATAAAAAGCTACCTCCTAAGCAGTTAATATACGGAATGTCATATTATTTCTTTTTATCCAGGCGTTTTATCAGTCCCAAACAAGGTTCAAAGTTTATCTCGTTCATAACCTTTGCAGCCATAATAGGTGTAGCTATCGGCGTTGCGGCATTGATAATCTCTGTCTCCGTCCTCAACGGCTTTGAAAAAGAAATAACCTCAAGGACAATATCACTTTCTTCGCATATCCAGATAACAACTTTTAAACCTCAGGGTATTAGTGACTACCAATCCGTAATAAATACTATCACCGACCCTAAATATAACCTGGGTATAATATCAGCCCATCCTTTTGTTCAGCGTGAAGCAGTGATCAAGTTTAAAAATAAAACTGAGGGGATATTGGTAAAGGGGGTCAGGAACCAGGACAGCATATTTTCCACTCAAAGGAAAATAATCAACGGAACCGCTGTTTTGACTAGAATTGACTCAAATACGACGAGCATTATCATCGGAAACAAGCTTGCATCTAAGTTAAATATAGGATTGGGGAACAAGGTTTTCGTCATTGCCACCGTAGGAATGCCTTCACCACAGAATACTCCGACTATCAAGCAGTTCATAGTTACGGGTATCTACGAATCAGGTCTGCAGGAATATGACGATGTATTAATATACGTTGATATCCGGGATGCACAGATTTTATTTGAAATGAAAAGCAACGTTACAGGAATAGAATTGATGGTTAAAGATATCGATAAAATAAATGAAACCACCAATGAACTGAAACGAGTTCTCGGGTACCCGTATTTCCCCCAATCGGTATTTAAAATATACAAGAATCTTTTTACATGGGTAGACCTTCAGAAGAAACCAATACCGATTGTATTAGGTTTGATAAGTATAGTTGCAGCCTTCAACATAGTGGCATTTTTATTGATGATCGTACTTGAGAAAACCGAAACGATCGGTATCCTGAAATCACTCGGGGCTGCCAACAAGGATATAGTAAAAATATTTTTCTACCAGGGAATGTTCATTTCGGTTATAGGGATAATTCTGGGAAATCTCCTGGGTTATGGGCTCTGTTTATTACAGCTTAAATATGATATTATCAAAATACCCGATATATATTATATGACACACGTTCCGCTTCTATTGAGTCTGAATACCGGAGTACTGATAACGATCATCACTTTAGTATTGAGTATGCTGGTGAGTATAATACCTTCTTACCTGGCATCCAAACTGAATCCTGTAACTTCGCTCAGGTTCAAATAATGATGATAGAACCGAGCAAGGATAAACAGTTTATAGGGAGGATGTTCGATGAGATATCGCCGACCTATGACAGGCTGAACCATTTATTCAGCGTGATGCAGGATAAACGCTGGAGAAAAAAAGCAGTAAATTATCTGCTAAGGCAAAATATCAATACCGATCATATACTGGATCTAGCGAGCGGTTCAGGCGACCTTGCCTTAGAAATGATGAAGCTGAACCCGAAGAGAATATATTCGGTTGACCTTTCCTATGAGATGCTGAAGATCAATAAGAAAAAAATTAACTCAGCAAGAAACTTTATTCTTCAGGCGGAAGCAGAATTACTTCCTTTCAGGGATGATTTTTTTGACGTTACCGGTATCGCATTTGGAGTGAGAAATTTTGAGAATCTGGAAGGCTGCGTCGAAGAAATTCAAAGGGTTCTGAAGAAAAACGGAAGATTCCTCACAATAGAAATGTTCAGAGATAATTCTGAGAGTATTACAAGGAAATCATTCGATTATTACTTTAAAAAAATAGTGCCCAAGGTCGGAAATATACTTTCAAATAGTGATTATGCATACGATTATTTGTTCAATTCGGTCGATTCATTCCTGACGGTTAATGAATATTGCTCGATGCTCGCCAATAAGGGCTTTAAAATAAACTATACAAAGAACAATTTTCTTGGAATTGTTAATACAGTGATTGCGAGTAAAGTATGAACCGTCAATCATCATAGGGAAATAAAATTGGTTTATTATTTATTTTAAACAATATTTTCAACAGTCTAAATATTTTTAAATAAAATCTCATGAGAAAAAAAATTCTGTTTACTTTTATAAAAGGCAAAGCGGTAAAATTTCTGCTTTTCTTATCATTAATTTCATTTCCTTTTAGTGGAAGTGATTGCGGTAACTCAATTGTCGGGGGTAACCCCGGGGAACTTGCGGGAAAATGGCAGTTAATGTATATGACCGGATACCTGGAGGATGTTTGTCTGGGAGAAGTTGTAGATTACTTTACTAACGGTACCGTAACCTTAAAATGCCCGAATTCCGAACAAATAACAAGGAATTATGCGGTTTCTAATAACATTCTAACATACCAGCCGTCAGGACTGCAATATGATATTACCTCGCTTACGACAGTAAACCTCGTGTTAACGGGCAGAAATGTATCAAGGACACTGTCTTACAATCGTCTCCCTACCGATTCGAAGGCTATCGAGGGAGGTACAGCTAAAGGAAGTGATTCTTCTGAAAAACCCCAAAATTAATTAAATCTGAAAGGAGTTTTAAATTGAAAAAGTTTTATACATTGGTAAGAATTGCGGTTATTCTTCTTTTTACTGCCTTAATAGTCGAATTACCTGATATTGGCTCTGCAAGATCGCGTACTATCACACCGGTAAATTATCTTCAGAACAATAATACTATTAATGGAAACAGGGTTTCGGAAATGATACGTAACATCAGATCCGGCTCTTCATTCAATAATGTTTCACTCTTTAGTGTTTCAACTAAAGAAGAAATGGGTTTAAATAAATACATTAATAACGCTATTTATTTACAGCTTAATCAAAATAATCTCAACCGGATAATCGAAGCTAAAGATAATTGTGTCAACTTCATATTACCAACAGGAAACGGGAAGAATATTGAACTGGAGCTTGCACGCGTAAACATATTGTCGGGTAACTTTAAACTTACAGCTACAGAAAAATTCGGAAAAGAGGCATTAGATTATAAGCCGGGTCTTTATTACAGGGGAATCATTAAAGGCGATAATAACTCCGTAGCTGCGATAAGTATATTCGATGATTTTGTTATTGGTTTAATTTCCAATAATGACGGTAATCTTGTTCTATGCCCGCAGGATAAAATGCTGGTTAACCGCAATGATTATATATTATATAATGACAGGGACCTTTTAATAAAAAGCGGTTTTAAATGCGGTGTAGGGGATAATGAGGATAGATTTGTCAGGAATACCGGTAAAAGTATCAATAATATTGTAAACCAGAACTCAGACCGTTTATCGAAAGATACTGTTATGATCTTTTATGTAGCGGACTATCAAATGTACCTTGACCGGGGGAATAATACAGCAAACTTTATTACCGCTATCTTTAATAACGTTGCAACCTTATACCAGAACGAATCTATCCCGGTAAATATCTCGGGGATAAACGTTTACAGAACAGAGGATCCTTATGCAAGTGATACAGACAGCTATCAGATACTTCTCGACTTCGGATATAATACAAAGGATGATTTTATGGGTGACCTTGCCCAGCTTCTATCAACAGGACACGGGCAAGCACTGGGAGGGATAGCGTATATTAATGTTTTATGCACACCATATAACAGCAGTGATTATTCAGGAAGATATTCATTCTGTAATATTGATAATTCATTTATTCCCATCTATACATACTCGTGGACTGTTACCGTTATGACACATGAGCTTGGGCATAACCTCGGTTCATACCACACTCATTCTTGCCATTGGCCTGTTCTTCCGTACAATGGTATAGGTGCCATTGACTCTTGTTATTACGCCGAGGGAACTTGTTTTTACTATCTGCAGGCTAATTATAACGGGACAATAATGAGTTACTGCCATTTGATCGGTGCGATAAACCTGACACTTGGTTTCGGACCTTTGCCTGGTGATACGATCAGATCATGGTATGCTTTAGCATCCTGTATCCATTCAAACGAAAATTCATCCGAATTGCCGGCTTATTATAATTTATTGCAAAATTATCCGAACCCTTTCAATCCCTCGACCAATATAAGATTTGCACTGCCTGATGATGGGTTTGTAACTCTTGCGGTGTATGATATTACCGGCAGGGAAGTTGCAAAGTTATTGAACGGTCAATTTTATACAAAGGGGATATACGGTTATACAATAGACGCAAATCAATATAAAATGGCATCGGGAGTCTACTTCTATAAGTTAGAGGTAAACCGCGAGAACAAAAATGTATATTCAGAAGTTAAAAAAATGATATTAATAAAATAACCATGATAAAATTTTATTCGATAATTATATTATTAACCGGTATTATAATACTTCAATCCTGTTCCGGTTCGCATACTATCAGCCGTAAAATAAGAACGGGTGATTATACTTTCTACATGACAGACAGCATCGGGAATCAGCTCGCAGATGGAACAATGACACTTGATACAACCTCGGGGAATGTACTTTCGGGGGTTTACCAGATAACGAATAAATATCTTGAAAACTTTCCCGGACTTAGAACAATGAAAGGAAATTACGCCGGGAATTATGACAGAACAATTCACAGCTTCTACATAAATATGAATCCCAAGCTTGCAGATGCTAATGTAATGATAAAAGGAAAGTACACAAGTACATACCTTGCAGGGGAATGGGTTTATTCCACCAATACAGGTATAATGAGCAGGGGAAATTTTAGAGCTGAACCAAACGAATAAAATAAAGGGTGTTCGAGAGAATACCCTTACACATAATTTTCACTATTAGAAGAAAAGCTATCTATCTCAGAATATTTGCATTCCTTTCAGCACCTACTGAAATAATCTTTATCTTTACGTCCAGGAAACTTGCTATGAACTGCAAATAGTTCTTACATTTTTTTGGGAGATCTTTGTATTTTCGTATTTCACAGATACTTTCTTTCCAGCCCGGGAAGGCACTGTATACTGGAGTAACTTGTGATAGTTCTGTATAACCGCATTCAGAATAGGTTATTTTTTGTTTTTCTAATCTATAACCTGTGCATACATATATTTTTTCCAGACCGCTAAGAATATCTAGTTTTGTTATTGCGAGATGATTTACATTATTTATCTGACAGGAGAACTTAACTGCTTCAAGATCCAGCCAGCCAATTCTTCTCGGTCTACCTGTAGTAGTACCGTATTCAGCACCTTTTTCACGTATAGTATCTGCCAGAGAATCGGTTATTTCGGTAGGTAAAGGTCCGCTGCCGACTTTAGATGTAAATGCTTTGACAACCCCTGTAACGTTTCGTATGGATTTTACAGGGATTCCCGAACCCGTATTTACTGAACCTATTACGGTATTTGATGCCGTAGAATACGGATATGGTGACCAGTCATTATCCAGCATAATACCGTGTGCACCTTCTAGGAGGATGTTTTTACCCTTTGTAATAGCTTTTTGCAAAACTTTGTATGTATCCTTAACAAAAGGCTTTATCTTCTCTCTGTATACCTTATACTTTTCGAGTTCTTCGTTTATGTTGACAGGCTGAACGTCAAGCGTTTGAAGTATTTTATTTTTAATAGATGCCTGGAAAGTGAATTTTTCTGAGAATAGATTCCAGTTCATTAACTCATATATACGTATTCCGTTATAACATGCTTTATCGGCATAAGCAGGACCTATGCCTCTTTTAGTAGTGCCGAGTGAATTGCAGCCGCGTGCTTTTTCATATGCTTCATCGAGTGCTTTGTGATAGGGAAGTACAAGATGACATCTCGGGGAAATAATAAGTTTCTTCGTAAGGTCTACTTTCTCATTTTCGAGGACTGCTATCTCCTGAAGCAGCACTTCGGGATCGATTACGACACCGTTAGCGATCACTGCACAAACCTTTTTATGAAAAATACCAGATGGGACAAGATGAAAGGAAAACTTTTTGTCTTTAAGAACAATAGTATGACCGGCATTATTCCCGCCGTGATACCTGACAACATAATCAACTTTCTCGGACAGCAGGTCAACGATCTTGCCCTTACCCTCATCACCCCATTGTAATCCAACAATTATATCTGCAGGCATAATTTACCTTAGTATGAAAATTTGATTAAAAAAAGATCTGATCTTATGCTTTGCTTAAAGCCGGTTTTAACTTGCGCTTTTGATGTGCTTTTTTTATGTCAACAACAAATGCACTGGCTATATACACTGAAGAATATGTTCCGGTAACAACACCAACCAGAAATGTGAAAGCGAAGCTTCTGTTCACTTCACCGCCAAACATGAAAAGAATAAGCACCGTTAAAAACACGGTTCCGCTGGTTATGATTGTTCTGCTAAGAGTGGTATTAACGCTCTTGTTCATAACCTTCAGAATGTCTTCATTCTTGTATAACTTGATATTCTCACGGATCCTGTCGAAAACGATAACGGTATCATTTGTGGAGAAACCTATTAGAGTAAGAAACGCGGCTACCATGGTTTGAGACAGCTCAAGATTCAGTGAAGGAAAAAGGGCGTCAAAGACCGCAACAGCCCCAATTGTAATAAGAACATCATGGAACAGAGCAATAACAGCCCCCAGAGCGTAAATAAATTCGAATCTTAACGCAAGATATATCAGGATAGCAATCAAAGAAAATAAGGTAGCATATATAGCGCTCATCCTGAGTTCTTTTCCAATTTTGGGTCCCACCTTATCGATCCTCAATACTTCGAAATTATTTCCCGGGAAATTCGTTTTTAATCCTTCTTTAATCTTATCTGAAACTATTGTGCCTTCTCCCTGTTCGGGTGTTTTAATCAGAATGTCTTTTTCGCTTCCCATAGTTTTTATTTCACTTCCTGCAAGTCCTATCTTATCCATCGAATTTCTTACATCCTGTATGGGGACATCATTCTGGAACCTGACGAGAATTTCTGTTCCTCCCTTAAAATCAGTACCGAGGGGAATTCCTCTGAGGAGAAAAATAGTGAATCCGATAACGATCAAGGTTAATGAAAGTATATAAAAGAATCTCCTTTTACCAAGGAAGTCGATATGTAAGTTATGAAGGAATCTCATTTTCTGTTAGTAAAGTTATCCGAAATTAATTTGCGTTCTGCCCTTCTCAGTCATTACATCGAATATTATTCTCGTTATGACGATAGCAGTAAATAGGTTTGCGATCAATCCGATAATCAGAGTCAGCGCAAATCCCTGTATCGGACCTGTACCGAATTGATAAAGAATGATACCCGTTATGATAGCCGTCACATGCGAGTCAATAATGGCTGAGAATGCTTTTTTATATCCAATCTCGATAGATGTTTTCATAGGTTTTCCGGTTGCAAGTTCCTCGCGTATTCTCTCGTATATAAGGACATTAGAGTCAACAGACATACCGATAGTTAGAATAAGTCCGGCAATACCGGGTACTGTTAAGGTTGCTTTAAAGCTTGCCATAACCCCCATCACAAAGAACATATTGAAGATTAAAGCTAAGTCAGCTACAGCTCCTCCAAAACGGTAATATATAACCATAAACAAAGCAACCAGTATGAGTGCAAAAAGTGATGAATAAACTCCTTTATTAATGGAATCTTCACCAAGAGATGGTCCAACAGTTCTTTCTTCGATGATCTTTAACGGAGCGGGAAGGGCGCCTGCTTTTAAGACTATTTCGAGAAGCTTCGCTTCTTGGATATTTGCCATACCTTCTATCTGTGAGCTGCCGCCCGTAATTTTATTACGTACCACAGGAGCTGAATAGACAACATGATCCAGAACAATAGCAATTCTTTTATTTATGTTGGCACCGGTTATTCTTGCCCAATCTGCAGATCCATCGCTGTTCATCTCCATGTAAACAACCGGTGTATTATTGGTCGGGTCAATATTAGATCTTGCATTGACTACCACTCCTCCGGTGAGTTCGGGTTCCTTTTTCAAGGAATAGATCTGGTAAATTCGCTCACCTTTGTCAATGAAGTCAGGTCTGTTTGACCACAAGAATTCCATGTCGGAAGGGATCAGATCCTGTATTTCTTTTTTATCAAGAATCTTTTGCACCGTTTGTTTATCGGATTCCCTGACGAGCCAGGTAATGCTACCGTCTTTGTATTGCTGTGCACGAACCAGATAGAACCATGGATGCTTTATCTTGAACTGTTCTTCGGTCAGTTTCGTTGTATCTTCTTCCTGGGGTGTCCCGGTATCGGACGTCGATGTAACGGATTCATTATTCTTACCAGTATCTTTCTTAGTCAGGTTCTTTTTGGAAGTATCTTTTTTTGAGTTATCTTTTTTAGAGATATCTTTTTTTGTGTCCTTTTGGATAACTTTTGCGGTATCAGGATTTTCTTTTTTACCGGCTACGCTCAAAGTATCTTTTTTGATGGGTTCTTTTTTGACCTTACTCAACGAATCGGCTCTGTTGAGTGAATCCAGGTTTCCTCCACTCAGGTAAGTGTCAATCTTTTCCATAACCTTGAGAGCGATTTGTGGGTCTATAACCAGCTTGAATTCTAGAAGAGCAGTACCTTGCAATAATTTTCTTACATCTTCAACATTGCTTACACCCGGTAATTCTACAACTAACCGGTTCCCGCCTTTTTTCTGTATGACGGGTTCGGATACGCCGTACTGGTCAATACGATTGCGGACCACCTGTATGGCGCGGTCTATCGAATTATCAACCTCATTTTTCAGGTCAGACCTTATCTTTGAGTCATCATCTCTGATCTCGCCGTAGTATGCCTTGAGTGATAGACCTTTAGCGGTCAGCTTTCCCTCAAAAATATCTATCAAGTTCTCATCAGAGTTCTTTGATAATTCTATCGCATCGTCCAAGATATTGTTAAAGTTATCATCTTTTCTCTTTGCCAGGTCCTGAAGCAGTTTTGCGACGTCAACTTCCATAATGACATACATGCCTCCCTGGAGATCCAGTCCAAGCTTGATCTTGTCATCTCTGGCTTTCATTATCGACGCTTTATTTTTATCAAAAAAAGCTGCACTGTCCTGTGCATTTTTCAACTGAGCTATATCTTTGTTAAATTCGTGGTCTTTATATGTCGGGTAGAGGAAATAAAAAGCAAGCGCCAGGAAGAGTAATGTGACGAAAATTCTAAAGCGGTTTTTTTTCAATCTTGTATCTTAAAATGTATGAATTCTCTAATTTATTGCAATATTTCATTGTAAACACAAATATAATTCCCATATCAATAATAATCAATGAAGAATTGAATTTAGACGTGGAAAACTAAAAATAGCATGACTTAACCCATTGTTTCCTGCTTTAATTATTTTATTATTTATAGTTAATAAAAGGATTATTTTTTTTCATTTGATACTACAAAATTTTATTTTGTAAAAATAAGAGCTAATTCATGAATGATCAATAAACGGCGAGGTCAAAAATCTGAATGTAGCTTTTTGAATATACCGCTTTTCTTGGTGAGCGAGGGGACACGCTCCCAGAGTCCGCCTAAGGCGGAAACTCCCTAGACCTTCTGGGCAAAGTAGACATAATCTTTAATAAATAAAAAAGCGGTAATTTTATACCGCTTTTTGGGTGAGCGAGGGGACTCGAACCCCCGACCCTCAGGGCCACAACCTGATGCTCTAACCAAACTGAGCTACGCTCACCATGAACTCTGCACGCCCACCAGGAATCGAACCTGGAACCTACCCGCTTTTGGCGGGTCGCATGCTATAGTCTAATTGTATTTTAAGAACTCTGCACGCCCACCAGGAATCGAACCTGGAACCTACAGCTTAGAAGGCTGTCGCTCTATCCGATTGAGCTATGGGCGCTTCAAAGATAATATTTCAATAAATACTGAATTTTGGATTACAATAATAGATATTTCTTAAAATACATTCAATTCAAATATTGAATTCAGTCTAATTACGTAAGTATTAAGTGTATTTATCCGTATTTTATTTTTAAAATCAATATAAATGTGATAAAGATAAGGGATACTGAATTAGCTGTAATAATGGGAAGGCTTGATATAAGCAATCCGTAACATAACCACGCGATCAAACCAAGGTCTATCATTATCAGCATCGTGAGCGAAAGACCTTTTGTTTCTTTAGTCCTTATTGTCCTAATGGACTGAGGCAGGAAAGCAAATGTTGTTAAGAAAGCCGCCGCAAATCCGATCAATAGTATATAAAAATCCAATAATATTATTGTATTGTAAGTTTAAGATCAAGCCCTGCTTCGTTTGATGTTGTGGTCGGGATCTGCAAGGAACCCTGCGTAGGCTGGATCTTTGTATATTTATAGAACAACTGTATACTAACATTTTTGGTCAGTGCATACTGGATCGAGGGATTCAATGACGTGGAAATAGAACCGCTTGTCTGAGCTGCATCGTTCCACTGTTGATCGACTAAATTTAAGGTACGCGGATCATTATTTGTTCTTGTGTATGAGAATGAAATTGATACATCATTGTCAAGAGTTAATCCGAATAAAGGAATTTTAAAACCGGATTTAGTGTAGCTTGCATTAATTGCCAGATCAGTGGTATTTGTAATATTTATCAAGAGTGAAGACGGAGTAAGATCATAATTATTTGTTTTATTTAGCTTGAAGGATGCAGTTAAATTTCCTCCTTGGATCTGTTTGAAGCCAACATTGATCCCTATCAAAGGCGAAAAGCCGGAAGTGAGGCTTTGTGAAGATACAAATTCGGGCTGACTTGCATTATATTGTAGTACCTTTTTGTAGTCACATGAATATGAATTCTCCAGGCTAATAGAGCTGGCAAAATTTTGGAACATTTCAAATTTTTCAAGCCCGTTTAATGTGATAGTCCACGAAGGGAATGGAAATGAAACAACACTTTTCTCGAATGAATCGGCTATTTCAGCTGATATGTTCGGGTCCTGAGGAGCTGGTTTTGCGAGATTGTTTACTATATTTGTTCCGAAAATAAAGCTTGGACGGGTTAGAGTCCTGACATTATATATACTTGTGGGTAAACCTAAATTTCCGAGGGAATCAGTGACATATCCTAATTGATTGTTAGTTGCCCAGGATTGTTTATATGTGAAGTTTATCTTCAGGTTATTCGGAAATATTGGATTAATGAAAGTACTCAAATTAATTGAATTTGTAAGACCCTCCTGATCCTGTAATTGCAGGTTAGGAACCCTGGTTCCGGGATAATTTGTCCAACCGAGCTGGAACGAACGCGAAGGACCATAATTTTCTTTTGTGTTCCAGTAAGTCCAGAAATTGGCAAACCCCGGTCTCCCATTTACACCACCATCTGCTACTGTATGGCTTTGAGAGAATGTCAGGCTAAATTGATCAGGGACGAATGTTCTTAGGAGTTTTAGAACATCAGCTAAACTTTGCTGCTGGTTCTGGAACATCGGAGATGAGCCTCCTTCAAACTTGTTAGGCTGATCGCTTCCTTTTAAGAGGTCGAAGAACTGTTTCAGTTTAATGTAAGATGATGCCTGGAAATCACTCGTAAAACCTACTGAGCTTCCCAGGTTAGCGCTTGAAAGCGATGGCGCCCATCCATATTGAGACCTGTAAGATGTAGTTATATCTACGAAGTTTTTAAAAACCGGAATATTAAATTTTGGAGTAATATTAATCGTCTGCGAATAACTAAGGTCTCTTCCGAAATTTATCAATGCATTATGGAAGAAAATATCCCTCAGTATCTGACTGTTATTTCTCTGGAGTCTCAAACTGTCACTTGTAGTCTCAAGATATGTCAGGTCACTTCCTGCATTAAAAGCATAATTGCCTGTTAGATCAACGATCCAGTTTTCAATGAATTTCCATTCAAGACTGAAATTCCTGTTTATTGCAAAATTACGAGTGGTCGGATTTGGCTGAAATTGGCCTCTAAGAGTTTGATCACCATGATTTCTCGTAAAATTTGCACCGATAGCAAGGTTGTTTGAAAATAGTGGCATCAAAGGAAAGAAAGGGAAGAAGAAATATAGTTTTGCATTTTTATAATCATCACCGAGTGGAAGCAGCTTACCAATGCTAAGATTAAGTTTATCCAGGAGCTTAAGATTCGAAGTCATACCGATTGTACCTCCCATATCCCATTGATATATGCTTTGCGATTCCGGGCTTCGTTCCGTGGTGGAATTCTTGTAGAAACTAATCTCTAATTTATTCAGCATTTCCTGCACGAAAAAATTATCACCGGGTAAAGTAAATTTCATACCATTTACAGCAAACCTATTGGTTACAATCAGTGTTTGAGAAGCGATCCTTACCTGGTCGGAGGCATATTGGGCATATGAAGGATCATTCGGGTTTTGTGCCAGAACAGTACGGTACTTGTTTTGAGCTGCTGTTTCCATGTCTATGTCTGTATTCGGCAGAAAAAGAGGTTTTTGGTAGCTTTCGGAATGCTCGAATGTAATGGGTATAGTAAAGAAGTCCTTAAACTTAATTGACAGCCAAGAAGAGAGTAATGAGTTCAGGATCTTATGCAGGTTAAGTGTTCCGGAAAAATCCCATGAATTTGAATTTATCCTGCTTCCGAAACGATCCTCGAGCGAGTGGAAATTAGGATCTACTTTTGAATAACTGAAATTCAGGTTACCGAAGTCGGCTATCTTGAGTGCTGCGCTAATATTATATGCATAACCGCTCTTATCATTTGTTTTTAAAACTCTCATTTCATTAAACCATACAGAGCCGGTAAGTGGATAAGGAATAGATGAGTTGTGGTTGTTAATAACACCGAGCGATATCTGTGTAATATTACCTATTGTAGGACTCCCCAGAACGCCGTATTTTGAACCTGGCGGACCGTTAGGTACCGGTATGTATACCGGAATTGTAACAATCGAATCCCGAACTTGTTTGACCTGTGTGATATCAGATAAATTGATTGAAACTTCATTTAACGTATTCCATGGTTGTCCCGGCCTTTGATCAGGATGCAATGGTGCACGGTATTCATAATAATTGGCTGAATCACTACCTAATCGTATAACCATAGCAGCGTCGTAATTTCCTGTATCCACGTATCTGAAAGAAGGATCACCATTTACGAACAATTTTAATATTTTATAATTCAACAGGTCTATCGGTTTTGTATTGAAAAACTTGGTTGCAAATTTTGCCTGCCCCTGGTAGAGCTTCCGCACATCAACCGACATTGATTGTTCGTTCTGCAGAACATTGGGATCCAGAGATGAGGGATCTGTTTGCCTTAACACATTGCCTCCGACAGGGCTCATATAAATATTTTGGTTCTCTTCGATATTTACTACTGAGATCGAATATGCAGTGTCACTTTTATTTGTTTTCTGCCACTGATTACCTACAAGGCTAAGCTCCACTATCCTCATACTGGCATCTTTTGTAAATCCCTTAAACCAGACCCTGACATACTGGACATTGGTAAGGGTGGTTGCACTTCCGTAATTCCTGTATACATCGCTCAAAGGTATCCTGTACTGGTACCAGCCCTTATTCCCGCCCCCTGTAATATATTTGTTCCGGGATATATTAGTATCTAAAGGCATCTCGTATTCCCAGTAATTATTGATTTCATCAAGCACACCATTACCGTTTAGATCTTCGGCATCGATTCTTTTATTTAAGGTTGCATTGCCCTCAGTCCCGTTAAAACCATAAAAATTAGTACTATTCTGGTTCCATGAATAATCATCTCTGCTTGGATCAGATCCCAAACCTGGAAAAAGTTGTTGTTCAACCGCATCAGGAATGCCGTCAATACCATTATCTTCATTTGATTCCAGCAACCCGTTATTATTGGCATCTTCTGTATGAAAATTTCTGTTATAGCCGGGGAAGGGGACCCGTTGATCGGCTATTATCTTTTCTGTTACTAATCCCAGATCTATCAGCATTTTTGCGGAATCACCTGGTGCTATGGTATCAATTTTCATCCATATTTCAATAAATCCCATGTTCTCATCAAGAAGGTTCGTTTGGGAAGTATTCAGGTATTTAAAAATTCCCGTCCATTTTTTGCGGGAGTCAGTACCATCCAGAGTAACGAATGAATTGCTGTCTATGTAAGAGTACATTCCCGGAATATACGGCCTGATGTTAAGAGCTAAAGGTGTAAGTGTATTGTTTGATGAGCTTCCAACCTGACGATTCGGGTACACTTCAGTAACAGGGACATTGTTTACAAGATTAAACCATTCAAAGTGGCATCGCCTTATGCTCATCTGCCATGTGGCTGTATCACTTCCATTCCGTATGATAGATGAATCTTTAGGTATGCTCGAAACTGTCCAAGCAAGCGGATTTAAGCCAAAATCAATAATTTTTTTAGCACCCTCAAAATCATCAATATATGCTACCGATTCGCCGTTATCTCCGGGGATAATACTTTTTTTAGTGTTCGGGTCCGGCAGCATTAAAGCTACTTCACCTTTGAGGTTCAAGTCGGATTCTTCTTTTGTGTTATACCCGGGTATTTTATTTATAAGACGGGTCAGGAAACCGGTTTTTATATCGGTGGAAGCATCGAAGCCGAGAATAGTATTGTTAGTAGGTTCTTCACCTATTCTGACCTTATCGTTGAGCGTTTGCTGCTTAAGATTTAGAAGTGTGAATCCGGCATAGCTTGTTTTATTGAATGCATATTCCAGCCGTGCACCGAGTAGTGTTTTAGATGCAAGCTGGAAAAGGTCATTAGATTCGTATTGAATTTTCAGGTTCGAACCGGCTGAAAGAACACCGGCGTTCTGTATTACTAACTCTCCGGTACTGTAATCGATAGTATAATCAACCCCCTGTATCAATTGTACAGAACCGTTAAATACTTTTACGCTTCCTTCTACTACATTAAATCCGAGTGAATACCTTGAAGATGCATCACCAATAGCAGTTCCGCCCATATAAAACTTAATCGTGCTGTACTGCGCATCGGTCTTTGAGTTTGAATAAATCGTTGTGTCCACGTGAATAAGGCTGTCGAAGACACCCTTCTCCTTTAAAGTTTTATAAAAAGGTGATAAAGTGGGGAAGATCACTGCCCCCGCTGCAAGATCTATTGTATATCCCGAAAAAAAATCAAAAGCCCCGTCGTCTTTAGAGTATCTCGGATCGTAATTTTGTCCATTTGTCCTCAGATCAAGATCCAACAGCTTTAAATATGAGATGCTGCTGTTATTGAGGATTAAATTCTCTTGTTTATCACCGCTTGGAGGCTTATAGTAAACAGAGAAACTGAATTTAGTGGGATCATTCCTGATATTCCTAACACCTACAGAGTATATGTTCTTGATCTTTAAGTTCCACGCTGTCCTTTGTGCTGTGTCTTGAGTGGGTGGAAGCAGACCTGGAAACCTTACTAATTTTAATACTAAAGAATCCGGAGGAACGTCACCTGAAAAATAACCGAATTGGGTAGTGGGATGGTTTGAATAGCGGTAAGCAACTGCTACTGCGTCGTTGGGAGCTGGCGGGAGACTAATATTCAGAGTTATGTAACCTGCCAGATCATGCAAAGTAAAATCAGACGCGTTCAGTTTATAGAAATAACCTGTAAATTTTTGACCATCTATCTGTCCAGTATCCTGACTCCTGTAATGTGGCGAATATCCCGGTCCTTTTTCCGGCAGTTCAATCCAGCAAACTGCCTTACGCCTGTTTGGATTATTGATCGTGGTCTGAACCCATACTTCTATATCGGGTGCAACACGTTGTTCTATTAGAGATTGAGTGATCAGCTGACCATAATAATAATACTCTTCGAAGGAAGATCTGTATGCAGTGTCTAAAAAATAATTGTTATCGTCATACTGGTAAGCGGGTATCTCAAAATTGATCTGTTGAGAACCGCCTGTAATGTCCACTTCCTTCTTTTCGCTTTTCTTTTGCGAAGCAATTGCTGTCAATGTCATTGGACCGAGCTTAAACTGTCCTTTTACTCCGAACAATGCTTGGGTACTTCCTATGAGGTTGGATTTTGTTTCCAGAGAAACGTTGCCGGCTTCCAGACTTTGTATCACTTCATCCGGATACCCGGTGTACTTCAATTTCAACTGGTTCTCATAATCGAACGTTCTTTGAGAGTTCCAGTCGGCATCTATCGTAAGCTTGTCTCCAATAGAACCTTTGGTAGTAACCTGTACTTCCTGCTTGAAATTAATATTGTTTTGTGTCTGGCTGACATCGGTTATCGTCTGCTGATCGGAAGAGCTCTTCTGGTATGAAGCTGTGATGTCTATAGCTCCGTTGATCTTCAAACTGATCGTTGGCGGGCCGAATATAGTTTCTGTAGTGAAAGGCAGGGGAATGGTAATATCAGTAATATTCTTAAAAAGTTTTTCAAGCTCGTCTTTTGATTCTATTTTATAGAAATCCGCTGCAATAGCGTAGAATTGATTCCTGATTGTTTGGTCTTCTTTTATATTAATATACTTATCAAGCGGTATCTTTAGAGGATATTTGATCTGTTGTCCATTAAATGATTCGGTAATAGTTACATTATTTAAGGAATCAAATGTTATAGTACGTTCTATGACATGGGAGGTGTAAAGAAAGAATGATGATTCATAAGTACCAAAGGAAGGGTTTGGCTTGTCCTGCCTGACGTATTTAAAATATTGAATTCGCGCGGTTGAATCTAAGGGTTCTTTAACCAGAGAAGTATCGATGCTCTTTGAAGTATCATATCTGGTACCTGTAGTATCAATCGACATCTGGAATTTACTACGGTCCCGGCCCTGTGAAAAAGAGTCGGAAGTGATTGACAATATACCAATACATGATGCAATAGCAACTAAAGTGCAGACCCTGATTTTTACTATAGTCTTATGCAAAAAATAAAATAAATATATGTACTATTGCTTCATGCAGTGTATATTAATTGTAAAATATGATGTTTATAGATATAATTTTATAAATTGATAAATTATTATGCAATACAAAAATATAAGTAATAGAAATTTAACCTTTATATCTCAATTTACCCCGAAAGCTCAAAATAACATAAAAAAATATTATTTATTAAAAAATGTAAAAAATTGGATTATTAATGATTCCTTGTATTTTTTCGGATAAAATACTATATTTTAAATCAAGACAATATTTTTTCGACTATTGAAAAAATATTCAAAATTATACTTTTAAGGAGTAAAACGATTTCGAAACTGAGTCTGAAAAATCAGTAAACGGCTACGGAAAGAAAGTTAGCGGGAAAGTACTGGTGCTCAACCAGAACTATGAAGCTATGAGCATTTGCAATGTCCAGCGTGCTGTCGTTTTGCTGTATCTCGGTAAAGCTGAACTGATAGCTTCCAAAGATTCCCAAGCAATCACCTCTGTTTCCAAACGGATGCCCTTTCCCACAATTGTCCGTCTTCTTATCTATATTACAGTACCTTATAAAAAAATAGTGCTTTCCAGAAAGAACATCTTACGAAGGGATATGTACAGATGCCAGTACTGCGGAAGAGCCGATGTCCCTTTGACGATTGATCATGTAATACCGAAATCTAAGGGCGGAGATGATACATGGGAAAACCTGGTTGCGGCTTGTGTTCACTGCAATAATAAGAAGGGAGACCGGACCCCTGAAGAATCAAAAATGAATCTCAGGAAGAAACCCACAAAACCTTCACACATCACTTTCATGAAACACTTTGTAGGAAGAGTGAATGAAGAGTGGAAACCCTTTTTATATATGAATTGAAGCTTCCAATTAAGAAACAAACCATTAGGGCTTACCATTATTTAAATTATTCAGTCCACACTGAAGAATTGATTCAAGCTTAATGTTATTAGATTCCCATAATCCTGTGATCTGCATTCCGATGAACTGAAAAAATCATTACCTTGAAAGGTGTAGGTAATAAAAGTATATTTACATTTGTATTATGAAAAAATTGCACGGAGCAGCATTAATAACTTAGATTTCAGTACATCACAATTTAAAAATTTCTATAAAAACCATGAATGATACAATCATTACTCCAATAAATTATAATTTAGTAAAAGAGAAGATTTCAGAAAGCAATCTAAAGAATGTTGGGAAAGCTTCAATAAGAGAGATCAGAACCCTTATAAATAATATCGAAAAAGAATCGGGATCGAAATTTATCAGGATGGAAATGGGCATTCCGGGTTTACCGGCATTGAAATACGGCATTGATGCCGAAAAGAAGGCGCTGGATTCCGGTATAGCATCCTTATACCCTAATATCGAAGGACTTCCCGAGCTGAAGAATGAAATATCTCGGTTTATAAAATTATTTCTTAATATCGATGTCCCATCAAATTGCTGTATCCCCGTTACGGGATCAACTAACGGCAGCTTCATCTGTTTTCTGGTTACTGCAAGAAGAAATAAGGTACAGGATACGACACTCTTCCTGGATCCTGGTTTTCCGGTTCATAAACTGCAACAGCAGGTTCTGGGTTTAAAACAGTTAAGTCTTGATGTGTATGAATACAGAGGTGAAAAATTACGGGACAAACTGGAATCGATATTAAGCCCGGGAAATATATCAACCATTCTCTATTCAAATCCGAATAATCCCTCATGGATATGCTTTACTGAAAAAGAACTGAGGATAATAGGCGAGTTAAGTACGAAATATGATGTGATAGTTTTAGAAGACCTGGCATATTTTAACATGGATTTCAGAAAGGACTATTCGAAACCGGGACAGCCGCCGTATCAGCCTACGGTTGCTAACTTTACCGATAATTATATCCTGCTTATATCAAGTTCAAAGATATTCAGCTATGCGGGGCAGAGGATAGGAGCTATTGCAATATCCGAAAAATTGTTTAACAGAAATTTTAATGACCTCCTGCGATTTTATACTAGTGAGAATTTCGGCCATTCGGTGATTTACGGTGCTGCTTACGCAGTTTCCGCAGGAACAACACATTCCACACAGTTCGCACTATTAGCTATGCTGAAATCGGTAAATGACGGGGATTATAATTTCATAGATGCGGTGAAAGTTTACGGTGAACGTGCCAAGATCATGAAGAAAATTTTCACATCCAACGGTTTTAAGATCGTATACGATAAGGATGACGGTGAACCCATTGCTGACGGGTTTTATTTCACTGTATCATATCCGGGTTACACCGGTGAGGAACTCATAGAAGAATTGCTCTACTACGGGATAAGCGCTATATCATTATCCAATACGGGCAGCTTAAGAAGAGAAGGGATCAGAGCCTGCGTTTCTCTGATTTCCAATGACCAGCTGCCGGAACTAGAAAAACGGCTAAAGATGTTCGATAAAAATCACAAGACTGTATAATGCTTATTCTGGTATTGATTAATCTAAAATGGTTATGTCATTAACCAAATACCGAATTTGAATAGATGAAATTACTTTCGTTATTAATATTTTTACCTATCCTCCTTTCGATTCCCATCCTCTTTTTTAAAAAAGAAAGATCCACATTAATAAAAGTATATTCTCTTACTGTTGCCGTACTTGAATTGATATTATCCGTCATTTTATTCATTAATTTTAAGGAAGGAACTTCCGATTTCCAGTTCGTTGAAAAGTATCAGTGGGTGCAGAATTTTAACATATATTATCATCTCGGGGTAGACGGTATTTCACTGCTGATGGTTGCTTTGACAGCATTTATCTTCCCGGTAACGATATTTGCTTTATGGAATTCCATAGAACAGAAGCTTAAAATATTTTTCTTCCTCTTCCTGATTATGGAAGGCAGCTTGATGGGGGTCTTCCTTTCGCTCGATCTGATCCTTTTCTATGTTTTTTGGGAATTGATCCTTATACCGATGTACTTCATTATCGGTATTTGGGGGAGCGCTAACAGACATTATGCTACTGTGAAATTTGTGCTTTATACAATGTTTGGCAGCCTGTTAATGCTGATCGCTATTATATGGCTTGCTAACTATGCACAACCCCAGCTGGTGTATTTTACTACTAATTACCTTGACCTGCGGCGTGTTGCGCCGTTTGTACCTCCAAATATTCAGGTATGGATGTTCATGTTCTTTGCATTAAGCTTTGCTATAAAAATACCGGTATTCCCGTTCCACACATGGCTTCCCGATGCTCATACGGAAGCACCGACTGCTGGAAGCGTCATTCTTGCTGCTGTATTACTGAAGATGGGAGCTTACGGCTTTTTAAGGTATTTACTTGGCTTGTTCCCGATCATGTTCATAAAGTATTCGCATATCATAGCGGTACTCGGGGTGATAGGTATTATCTACGGAGCTTTATTATGCATAGCTCAAAAAGATATGAAGAAACTTATCGCGTATTCTTCCGTCAGCCATATGGGATTTATTGTGCTTGGCATTGCAGGATTGACCATTACGTCTTTACAGGGAAGTCTATTACAGATGGTGAATCATGGTCTCACTACAGGGGCTTTATTTCTTTTTATGGGCTTTTTGTATGATAGACGTCACACCCGGGAAATATCAGCATACGGCGGACTATCGAAAATCATTCCCGTATATGCATCTCTATTCCTTGTAATATGTCTTTCATCGATAGGTTTGCCCGGGTTGAATGGTTTCATTGGAGAATTCCTTATTTTAAGCGGTTCATTCTCTTCCATATATCTTAACTCGCATGTATATTCAATAATTGGAACAATAGGTGTCATTCTGTCAGCTGTTTATCTTTTATGGTTATACCAGCGGTTAATGCTCGGACAGGTAGAGATAGAAGAAAATAAAAAATTGATTGATCTCAAAGCTAACGAAATTATCAGTGTAGCTGCAATTTTGATCTTCGTTGTGTGGATAGGTGTATTCCCGGATACTTTTCTTAAGAAGTCCGAGCCTTCAATACATAAGATCATCGATGATCTCGAACTAATAAGGATCAATATGCTAAAATTTTTATAGATATCTTAATTGTCTGAAGACCTCATCACCATTCCTTTTGTACTGCTTCTCCTTTCCATAGCTTTAATTCCTTTAATAAACCAATCATGGTGGGTAAAGAATTACTATTCGGTTTCGGTAATACTTGCGGTAATCGTAGCGGCACATTATGCTATAAACAGTAAAATATCCGATATCGTATTTGCTCTTGAAGATTATATTAAGTTCATATCACTGCTGGCTTCGTTGTACGTAGTATCGGGCGGAATATTTATCGGTATAAAAGGTGCTTCTACACCTTTGAAAAATCTTATGTTATTATCGATCGGTGCCGTTCTTGCAAATATTATCGGTACAACCGGTGCCTCAATGCTCCTTATCCGTCCCTACGTCAAAACAAATAAATTACGGATTTCAAATTATCACATCGTTTTTTTTATTTTTATTGTTTCTAATGCAGGCGGAGCATTGACCCCTATCGGCGATCCTCCTTTGTTTCTCGGCTACCTGAAGGGGATCCCTTTTTTCTGGATAATTGAAAAGATTTTTTTTGAATGGCTCTTGGTTATGTTTCTTTTATTGGTTGTATTTTATGTATTTGACCGGATAAATTTTAAAAAACAACCCCTGCCGCTACAAGAAGAGGAAATCAAAACACATGAAAAAATAGAACTGAAGGGATTATTCAATTTCTTATTTCTCGGAATAATCATTGCATCGGTCTTTATTACAAGCCCTCTATTTCTTCGCGAAGCAATCATGCTGCTCTCAGCTGTTTTATCCTATAAAATGACAGGCAAAGAAATTCACAAAAGAAATCACTTTGCCTTTTTACCAATAAATGAAGTAGCCTGGCTTTTTTTGGGTATATTCATAACTATGACACCTGTATTGGAATTACTTTCCAACCACTCGAAGGGACTTGGTATTACATCAGTTTCCAATTACTACTGGTTAACAGGGTTACTTTCGTCTTTTCTGGATAACGCTCCCACATATCTGACATTTCTAGCTGCTGCGATGGGAATATATGATTTAAATATTAACAGTATATCGAATGTACTTCTTTTTATTACAGAACATCAGCAGTATGTAATAGCTGTTTCGTTATCATCGGTCTTTTTTGGTGCTATGACCTACATCGGTAATGGGCCAAACTTCATGGTTAAATCAATCGCAGAGAGCAGAAACATAAAGACACCCGGATTCCTGGGTTATATTTTCAAGTATTCAATTCCAATACTTCTGCCGATATACTCTCTCATCTGGTGGTTATTTATAAAGTGAAGTAAATCATCCATCAGAACTCCTGCCGATTAATATACTTATGGAATTTCTTGTAATCATATTTACAATTATATTTATTTAAATAATTATTTATCAACCTTTATTTATTAATGGATAAGACATGCAGCTGCGGACATATGAAAGATAACCCGCTGGTATCTGCTAAGACCAAATACGGCCGTTGGGGATGGCTTCTTCTATCCATCGGAATTAGTCCAAAACCTGTTGAAATTATTTACCAGTGTCAAAAATGCGGGGAAATAGTCGAAACGAGTAAAGATCCTGTTTTATTAGAGAAATATAGATACAATTCAGATATCACAAAATAATTTAGTGAACGCTACGGGCATGTAACCTGTTTCAAATATCAACTCCGATAATTTTAATCTGTAACAGAACTATCCGAATCCGTTCAATCCTTCTACTTTAATTAACTTTAGTATTCCCAGAGCAAGTATAATTACCTTAAAGATTTATAATTCATTGGGTCAAGTAATTAAGATATTAGCTTTTAGTGAGGTTACAGCCGGTTATCAAAGTATTAGTTGGGATTCTGAAGGATATTCCTGCGGAGTCTATTTCTACAGATTGGAAGCGCAGGGCTATTCTAAGACCATGAAGATGCTTCTTTTAAAGTAAATCAGGGTTAGTAATAATTATCTACATACAGGGGAGTGGTGCACACCGAATTCTATTTAACCTAATCTTCCCATATATGGAAACACATACCATAGGGATCAGCTATCATAACACTTTTATCACTGTATATCTGTGTTACTTTACACCCCTCTGCTTCCAGCTTTTTGAGAACTTCATTGACTTTATCCACTTTGAACTCGAAAAAAGTTGTGCCGCCGGGTCCCGGATTGTTTTCAACGAAAAAATTTATTGGCCCGAATTTGAACTCGGTTTCGTTCTCAGAATCTTTAATTTTTTTCATTCCAATTACTTTTTCATAGAATTTTACAGCTTTTTTATAATTTTTAACCTGAAAAGCAATGTAAGGGGAAAATTCAAATTTCATATGAAATAATATTTAATTTTTAAGTATACGCAAGGTTGTTTAAGCAAATTCAGAGTATCAATGCAGATATGAATTCCATTAAGAAATACATCGCAAAATCAAATAGAAAATAGACTTACGACCAATTCTTCTAATATTGATTATACACTCCATTTATCTCTATATTCTTATTTTCTAATAAATTAATTTAGTTAAATTAAGGTAAATTAAACCACTATATTATGAAAATAAAATTTTGCGGAGCAGATAGAACTGTTACAGGTTCCCAACATCTTCTGGAAATATATGGGAAAAAGATCCTCCTCGATTGTGGTATGGCTCAGGGAAAGAGGGAGGAAGCATTTCAGACAAATCGTCACTTTATTTTTAATCCGGAAGAACTACATTGTGTGATTCTATCACATGCTCATATAGACCATTCGGGAAACTTACCTACACTGAATGCAAAAGGGTTCAAGGGTGACATATACTGCACTACTGCGACCAGGGATCTGTGTGCCTATATGCTTCTGGATAGTGCCCACATTCAGGAACGCGACGTAGAATATGTTAATAAAAAACGAATCAAAACGAATGAACCTCTTTTTAATCCTCTTTATACTCTTGATGACGTAAAGAGTGTAATGGGTAAGTTTAAGGCTGTTTCTTATGACAAAAAATTCTTACTAGACGGATTTGATGAAAATGTAGCGGTGACCTTTATCGATGCGGGGCATATTCTGGGATCTGCACAGATACTTATCGAAATAAAAGAAAACAGCAGAAGTTATAATTTCGGATTTTCCGGAGATGTCGGAAGATCCCATATGCCCATATTGAGAGACCCTGCATTTATGGGAAACGTTAATTACATCATATCAGAATCTACCTACGGAGGAAGAGTTCATGGTAATGCTATAGATATGGAAAAAGAGCTAGAGACTGCGATTAAAGAAGCTATCAGCAGAGGAGGCAAGATAATTGTACCTGCTTTCAGCGTGGGAAGAACACAGGAAATTGTTTTTGCACTATCAAAAATGTTCGATAGAAAAGCAATTCCGCAAATCCCGATATTCGTAGACAGTCCTTTATCAACTAATATATCGGTTGTTTACAAACTTCATCATGAATGCTTTGATGAAGAAACCGCAGAACTGTTGGTCAGGGGAGTGGACGTTTTCGGATTTTCGAACATGACCTTCATAAACAGTGTTGAAGATTCAAAAGCTCTTAACACTTTTGAGGGCAGCTGTATGATCATTTCTGCATCCGGGATGTGCGAAGCAGGCAGGATACTTCACCACCTGGCAAACAATATTGAGGATGATAAAAACACGATTTTAATTGTGGGTTTCATGGCTCCCGATACTCTAGGCAGACGACTTGTGGAATCTAGGGAGATTGAGAATCCTACTGTAAATATTTTCGGTGATAAGTATAAAGTCAAAGCGAAGGTTGTTGTACTAAACTCTTTTTCAGCACATGCGGATAAGAATGAGCTTCTGGACTACTTTAATAAGTTTGATAAAAACATTCTCGAAAGAATTTTCTTAGTACACGGAGATTATGACCAGCAGGAAGCCTTCATGCAAACATTGCAAGAGAATAGTTTTAAAAATATTGAAATACCGGAATTAGGAACTGAAGTAGAAATTTAGCAATAGACTACTCACAGGCATGCGAATAATTCCGATGATCATTTATATAAAATAAACTCATTTTCTTTAAGATATTAATTTCTTACATTTGAGATTAATTATATAAAAAAATGAAATACTTAAGTTTTTGTTTAATAGTAATTTCTTCGATTATATTATTAAGCTGTTCTTCAAAACGTGAAATAAAAACAGATGTTTCAATAGGCTCAGGAGGTGAGCCAAAGAAAGAAAAGGGAACGGTAAAGGAAGAAGTTACAATTAATACTGCAGATTCTATCTCCCTCGCTTCAGATTATTACTATGAAAATGAAGAAAAAGAAAAATCTCAGCCTGCGGTTGTCCTTATACATCAGTTCAAATCAACCAAGGAGCAGTGGGATAGGAGCTTTATTGATCTGCTTACCTCTGATGGCTATAAAGTGTTAGCTTATGATATTCGAGGTCATGGGGAATCATCTAAAATTAATTATGACCTGCCCACACTTCTGACTGACCCGAATAAGGCTCCAAATGATCTGGTTGCAGTTTTCAAATGGCTGAAATCTCAGAAGGGTATTGATAGTACAAGAATTGCCGTTGTAGGTACTTCGATCGGCGGAAACCTTGCTTGCTATGCCCGATATTTTCTAGGAGCGAAGACAATTGTAGGAATATCCAACGGCAGGGAAGGGTTTGAGAAATTTATCGGGATAGACGACAGGATGATGGGAAGAATATTTCCCAGGATCACTTCTGTTTTATTTATATGCGGGAGCAAAGATGGAAATAATGCAGAAGGGGAAAAGCATATAATGGATATGTACATTGATGATCCCAAAGAACAGAAGCTCTTTGAATCCGATAAACATGGTAAATTTCTTATTGAAGAACATCCTGAAATTTACACCCAGGCTATAAGCTGGCTGCAAAAGTATTTATAATTTTATTGTGATAATTTAAATTGATTTCAAACGCCGATTTTTCCAATTCGATCCCTTTAATCATAGTCGCTGCATCCGCGTTAGTTATTATGATCCTTGAAATTATTTTTCCTAAGGACCACAAGAAAAAAAGTGAAAAAGCAATATTTTATTTTTCCCTGGCTGCCTTGCTAGCGGCACTGATCTTCTCATTCGAAGCGGTTAATAAAAATACACTCGCCTTTAATAATTTTTTGCGTGTAACCACTTTAACCGTTAGCTTGAATATCATACTCATCATGGGAATGTTCATTACAGTATTATCTTCAAAAGAATATCTGGAACAGGAAGGGATAAATTATGGTGAGTATTATTCACTGCTCTTTTTTTCCCTGCTGGGCATGATGATAATGGTATGTTCAAACGATCTGATAACAGTTTTCATAGGTCTCGAATTGATGTCAGTTTGTTTTTATGTTCTTGCAGGTTTCATGCGGACAAGAGTCGAATCAAACGAAAGCGCACTGAAATATTTTCTACTCGGTGCATTCTTCACCTGTTTCTTCCTTCTTGGAATTGCCTTTATTTACGGTTTAACAGGTGCAACCAATTATACTGTTATTATGAATATGAGGCTGCAGAAATCTACCTTCTATATGCTCGGACTCGTTCTCGTGTATATTGCATTTATTTTCAAAACTGGGTCGTTCCCCCTGCAGATGTGGATACCTGATGTGTATCAAGGTGCACCTACTATCGTAACAGGTATGATGTCATCCATAGGGAAAGCTGCAGCTTTTGGAGCACTGATCACAATCTTCTCAGCATTTGAAGTTACTAATGTTCCCATGCTGATTGCTATGATTTCCATTCTCACTATGCTTTACGGCAATGTAGTTGCATTGATGCAATCGAATATAAAACGCTTGCTTGCATATTCCAGCATTGCTCACGCAGGTTATATTATGATCGGTTTCATTGTTATTAACACTGATGCAACACATGCTGTACTATTTTACCTGTTAGCATACCTGTTCATGCAGCTAGGTTCGTTCATAATTGTTAGCATTGTGGAAGAAAAAACCGATGTGTCTGCCGATGCTAATACCAGAAATAATATAGAACGCTATAAAGGGCTTGGAAGAACGAATCCCTTGATAGCATCTGTTTTATCTATATTTCTGTTCTCTTTAGCCGGAATACCACCTTTTGCAGGGTTCTGGGGTAAGTACTATATTTTCCTCTCAGCTATTGAAAATAACTATGTATGGGTTGCGGTAATTGGAATTTTACTGAGCCTTATAGGGGTTTATTATTATATTAAAATAATATTATTTATGTGGTTTTATGAACCCGGACTTGAGGCTTCCAAAATGCCGAAGAAGAACTTTGCGATGGCTGCAGCCATCATTTCAACCGCTGGAGTGCTTGTCTTTGGTATTTATCCTGAATTTGTTCTGAAAGTTATCAAGTCCATTTCCTAATAATAAACCCGATGAAATTTATTTATTCTAAGTGGACCAAAAACTCGCTCACTGACGAACAGCTTTTGGAAAAACTTTTCACGATGTTCAGTTATATCCTTATTCAGACCAATGGTGACGTGAACGAAGCACTAGATTGGCTCAACGAGCTTAATGAAAAATACGGCTTCTTTGATGACAAGTTATCTTTCGGTGAATTTGTTGAAAAACTGAAAGAAAAAGGGTATATCGAAGAAAATAACGGTATTTACATTCTGAAGTCAAAGGGAGCCATCAGGATGAGGCAGGATTCATTCAAAGAGATATTCGCAAATCTTAAGAAATCTCCCGATGGGCTTCACGAAATCCCTTTGACCGGGAACGGTGTGGAAAGAGACAGCAGTACAAAAAAGTACCGGTTCGGTGACCAGCCGACGAATATCGATACCACTCAAACGCTGTCGAACGTTTTTAAAAGGGAAGGGCTGGATAATTTTCATCTCCAGGAAGAGGATATAGAGATCTATGAAACTGAACATCAGACGACCTGTTCCACAGTACTTCTGGTTGACATAAGCCATAGTATGGTACTATATGGAGAAGATCGGATCACACCTGCAAAGCAGGTAGCCATGGCACTTTCAGAGCTGATTCTTTCGAAATATAAAAAGGATTCATTGAACATAGTACTATTCGGAGATGATGCTAAAGAGGTTTCGGTTTCGGAGCTTCCGTTTGTGACTGTAGGTCCGTTCCATACAAATACAAAAGCAGGACTGGAACTGGCCCGCCACTTATTGAAAAGGAAAAAGAATACTAACAAACAAATATTCATGATCACAGACGGAAAGCCATCAGCCGTATTTGAGGATGAAAATTCGAAAAGAATATATAAAAATTCGTTCGGATTAGACCCAAAGATCGTAAATAAAACACTCGACGAAGCTGTTATCTGCAGGAGAGAGAAGATCAAGATAACCACTTTTATGGTTGCACACGATCCGTACCTTATGAGGTTTGTGCAGGACTTTACTCAAGCAAATAACGGTAAAGCGTACTATTCGAACTTAAATGAATTGGGTGAATATGTGTTCGATGACTATATCAGGAACCGGAAACGCATTGAAGAATAAAAAAAATTTAATTAAAAGAGAGTTTGATTTTAAATTTTATATTTTTAATTCTCTCGCAACTCACATTCCATCCAGATTCGCTAACGCCGGTTAAATCATTTGGGGATTTCAGGGAGGCAGTTTCAATCTCTTCATCCAGGGAGGAGTTTGTCTTTGTATCGGACATTCAGACCAATCAGATTTATAAGTTTTCGAAGAACGGGGATCTCATACTGTCTTCAGGCGGTTCAGGGTTCGGTAACAGCCAGTTGAATCAGCCGGTATGTATTGATGCTTCAAACGGCCTTGATGTCTATGCCTGTGATTACAATAATAACCGTATCCAGCGTTTTGATCTGAACCTTAACTTCATAACCTCTTTTGATTTTAATAATTATAATCAGACTGCGGATAATTCAAAAAAAATTTATTACCCATACGGAATAGTGTTTTTAAATACTTCCGATATTTTCATTCTTGCGGATGCTATGGCATACAGGGTGGTCAAGATGCAGTCTCTTGATGAAGTCAGTCTTTTGTTCGGAAGTACAAGCTTTGGGTTCGATAAGCTGACCGATCCGGCTAAAATTATCCGCGGTTCCAATCTCGATATTTATATATTGGATAAAGGGACGGACGAGATAGATCAATTTGATAATTACGGGACCATCATTAGAAGAATGAAGAACCCCGAAACTGAAAAAATTTTAAGTATATCTTATTATAAGGATAATTTATATATCCTTAATCAGAAATCGCTAATTATATATAGTTTAAAAACAGCTAAATATTTGCAATATTTCAACTATTTAATAGATGACGTTAAAAATATTAAGGATCTGTCTGTTTTTAATGATAAAGAATTATTAATTTTGTGCAGCTCTAAAGTTTATAAATATTTAATAAATCAATAATAAAGGAAAAATTTTATGGCAAAAGATCTTAATAAAGTTTTACTCATCGGAAGGCTGGGACAGGACCCGGAATTGAAGTATACACAGAGCGGTATCGCTGTAGTTAAGTTTACACTTGCAACGAACCAGCAAT
>JBEKSX010000024.1:0-32352 GCA_049516635.1 Ignavibacteria bacterium
ATTCCGTTGTCGGTGATCTTGCTTTTCATTGTTATCACACCGTTATTTGAGGTGGTAGTGAAAGGTGGTGTATGCTGTATCACAGGAGGCTGATTATCCAGTTTTCTTGCTGAATCAACGGACTGTGCCGCATTAATAATTCCCCAACCATAAGTATTATTCGGTGAATTCGTATTGCTCGCAAATTTTCTAAGTATTCCTCTAACCTGAAGCGGTGTTAAAGATTTATTTGCACTTAATATAAGAGCTCCCACACCCGCTGCTAGAGGACAGGAGTAGGATGTACCTGCTGAGCCTCCCCCGCTATACCCGGTTCCGCTCCCATTTGCAGTCTGGACACCTTCTCCCATAGCCATTACATCCGGTTTTATACGCGGCGTAGGAACATCAGTAGTAGGACCTACCGAACTAAAACTTGTAACGGTTCCTGTACCAGTAACCGCTCCTAAGGTTAATATACTATCAGCATCTGCAGGACCATTCAAAGTGTTATGAGAACCCGGACCGTTATTACCTGCGGAATTGAAAACTGTTATTCCATTATGTGCCGCTAGTGCTGCCGCTCGTGTAACAGGCACGTTCATACCATTCATATCCTGCCATGTGTATCCGGGATATGGAGCATCAAAAGCAAGATAGCCTAATGAGCTTGTTATAATATCCGCACCCAGAGAATCTGCCCATTGTGCAGCTGCCGACCAATTATCCATCTCAATAGGCCGTTCGAATGAATCAACTTCAGTACGTGCAACCAGAAAACTAGCTTTGAATGCAGTACCGATTAAACTTCCAGGAGCATAAGCACCAATACAGGAAATTGTTGTTGTACCGTGTGTTGCTGTTGTTTGATAAGCATCAGGTACGTGAAGCTGAAAATCATATTGTGAAACAATGTTTATAGGATTCAATGGATTTGTAAAGCAAGGATGTGTCTGATTTCTGAAACCATCATCAAGACTTGCTATCAAAATTCCTTGACCGAAAATGCCCTGGTCGTGGACCAGATTCACATTCATTTGAGTTATTTGTGTAGTCCCGTATGTACCGTAGTTTAACGAATCTACAAGAATATTATCACCTTGATTCTGTTTCAGTTCAAGGGTAAGTAAAGTTTGATTTGATTCAATGTCATTATGTTTTCTTACAGCAGTTTCTACGAGTTCAATTTGTTTAACAAAATTCATTTCGGCAATATCATTAAGCTGTTGTTTGGTTACCTCGGCGCTTACAGCATTTATTCCTTTGATCCGGTTTCTTAAGTTTATTGCTCTTGATGCCAGCTCATTAATGTATTCCTGGTATAAGGGGACGTCAGTCATTTCGACGATCATATCAGGCGATTTTACCTTAGAACGTCTTTCAATCGACCTTTGTGTTACAAGTGAAAGAGGGTTTGATAGCATGAGACCGGCATTTGGTCCTTTGTCCATTAAATAGATATAAATTATAAAATGATCTGCATTCGAATTTTCAAGTGCAGCAGTAAGGTGCGGACCTAATTTACCGCTTCCCTGTTTAAATGAGAACGCAATAATTGCAATCATTACCAGGATTATGATACTGGAAATATATTTTTTCATAATATTTTTAATAATTAACCTTAAAAATAATTTACTTTTTCATTAAATACAAAGCAAAACACCATAAAACAGAAAGAGTATAAATGTTTCCACACGATAGTAAGGATGCTATATATAGACTAAACAAAGTTGTGACGAAAATAAATTCAGATAGTTCCGCAATCGTAGTGCGAAAGTATATCATCATAAATTACCGTTATGTAAGTTAATCGCTTCTCTCAAAACCAATATAAATGTCCATCACCTAGCATTTCTACAAATTTTCCTGCATATTAATAAAAACCCCTGATTATCGTGTGAAAATTCTGTATTATTCTCTTAAAATAACAATACAATAGCGATGATATAGATAAAAGGATTTAAAATTCATTAATTTTGCTTTATATTTTAGCTTCGATATTTATAATGAGGTTTTACACTACAAAGAGTTTTTTGATTTAACCATCAATTCAATGAAATTATATTTCTGCATTATTTTTTTAGCTGGTTTATCCATATCCTCTGTATCCCAGGATAATGGCCTCCTGGTAGGGAAGGCTTCGAACATGATCCTATCAACAGCATCATATTACGATCTCAGTGATCCAACGGGAATCAACATAGAAGTAAATATATGGGGATTTGTTAGATTACCTGGCAAATACAAAGTACCATACACAACTACTTTCCAGGACCTCATGAGTTATGCAGGAGGACCGTTGGAAAATTCTAATCTCACAGACATTCGTATTCTCAGGCAAGGAACAGATTCTCTAAATGAAAAAACAAAGCTGATTAAATTGAATTACAACGATCTTCTCTGGGAAGATAAGGTCCAATTAAGAAAAATGATCAACCCCCAGCTGAAATCAGGTGATGTAGTATTAATTCTCCAAGAAAAAAGATACAACATGAGAGAAGATATCAGTTTTTATTTACCTATCTTCACGACCTTCATAACCATTGTCACACTTATCATTACCTTAAGGAAATAAGAACATGGAAACACCAAAAAATCAAAAGACAACGCTTAATACTGCCGATACCAATATAAAATCGTCCCGCAGTATCAGATTTTATTTAAATCTTCTCATACGGAATAAGATTCCTATTATGCTCAGCTTATTTGTAGGACTGGTGGTTTCATATTTCTATGCATACTCACAGGTTGATATATACAGCTCCTCTTCTTCCTTAAGATTAACAAAGCCTAAAGAAAACGTTCTTGAGAACAATATATTTTCTGATATTGAGGCCGAACTTCCCGAACGGTTTATCAATAATGAAGTTGAAGTACTCAAATCATATGCTATAAGAGAAAAAGCAGCTCAATCCCTTATAGATTCATTCAAAGTACTTGATGGTAAAGTTCCATTTTCGCTCATCTACCTGAGTCCCGAGGATCATTCAAAGCCGAAGAGTGTAAAACAAATCGCAAGCATCCTGTTAGGGAACATAGAGATTGCACAAAAAAGAGGGCTTGATATAGTATTAATAAGAGCTGAAAGTCCCTCCCCGCAAGAAGCAGCATTAATAGCAAACTGCGATGCAGAAGCTTATGTTGATTACGCGCTCACTTACAATAGAGGGCACCTCACTCTTAACAGAAAGTTCCTTGAACAACAGGTCCAGGAAAAATATAATGAACTGCTCAAATCTGAAGATAAGCTGACCGGATTTCTGAGGTCTGAGAACATCGTCGAGCTAAGCGCACAGGCAACTACTTTGATAAACGCAAAATCAATGGTAGAATCACAATACAATACCGCCTTAATAGAAAAACAGGCTTCCGAACAATCTGTAAAAGATTTAAGCAATGAGTTGTCAAAATTTGATCCCCATGCATCGGATTTCTTCGAAAGTAAAATCACAGATCCTTATGTAGGCGAACTCCAGCAGGAGATTGCAAAGTTAGAAATACAGCGTGACCTTGTAAAATCGGGTAACGAAAAGATATTGCAGGACGCTAAATCACTAAAGGATCTTAATTCCAAAATTGCCGAACTACAAGGTAGCCTTGATACAAAACTTAATATTTTAAAAGAAAACGCAGCTTCGAATACACCTGAAGAATGGCGAGGGCTCTCACAAAAATTGTTTGAAGCACAGGTAACAAGTGATCAAAATAAAATTAGAGAATCCCTCCTCAAAGGGTTTCTCGATAAATATGAAGCACAATTCAATAAACTTCCTGAACAAAGCATTGAGTATGACAATCTTGACCGTGAACGAAAATCCAATGAAAAATTATACTTAATGTTATTAGAAAAATACCAGGAAGCATTGATAAATGAAGAGTCACAGCCTAATAATGTTAAGATTATAGATTACGGAACAATTCCGAGATCACCATCAAAACCAAATAGGTTCCTTATAATTCTAATAGGGATAATAATAGGTTCCGCCCTCGGATATGGTTTTGCATTATTTAGAAACATACTCGATGTCTCTATAAAATCTCCTGAAGATCTTGAGAATATCGGTATACCTCTGATCGGCTGGGTACCTACCTTTATGAGAGTTTCCAGGAACGGACGAAAACAGCCATCCGAACAGGAACTTATTCTTTCATATAATTCGGATTCCGCTCCAGCTGAATCTTTCAGAACACTCAGAACCAGACTGCAATTCGCAAAACTTGAACCTGAACCGATTAAGACGATCCTCGTTACGAGTTCGATTCCGAAAGAGGGCAAAACTATTATATCAGCTAATCTCGCTGCCAGTTTTTCATTATCGAACAAAGTGCTTTTGATAGATTGTGATTTTAGAAAGCCCAGGTTACATAATCTTTTCAATCAAAAAAGATACCCCGGGTTGTGTGATTACCTGTTCGGTACAATATCACTAGAAGAGGCGATGAGAACCACAAATTTTGAAAATCTAACTTTGATGACCTGCGGGACAATTCCTACAAATCCCGCTGAGCTTATAGCATCAAAACATATGAAAAACTTCCTCAATACGGTAAAATCTAAATTCGATTATATAGTGATTGACTCACCTCCTCTGGCTACCGTTACAGATGCAGAATTGTTGTCATCATATGTTGACGGCACAGTGATGGTGAGCCTTGCTAATAAGACCAGGCTTGATCTCTTAATAAATGCAATAGATACATTAAATAAAATCAATGATACATTCATAGGTGTTATATTAAATAATTTCGATTATCAAGCCACATATGGCAGCTATTACAAATATTATTATTATTATTACGGATCTGAGAAAAACAAGTCGCAACCGGTAAAAGGAGTGATTGCCGGGAATGATAATGTCAAAAAATAATTTTATATAAAAGATTTTAATAATTGCAGCTAAAAGTTTTTTACAAAACATTTCCTGAAACGTCAAAATGTCCTTCATGTTCTAAAATCGGAAGGCTGAGGAGGTCAAGGAGCAGGTCTTTTTTTGAATCTTTAATTAAATACACAAGGTTTTTCGGTATCTACAAGTGCAGGGAATGCGGATGGCGCGGTTTCTTAAGTAAATATACGTTCAACTATTATTCATTAGTCACACTTGCTTTTTACCTGGTACTAGTTGCTTCAACTGCTTATATAATAACAAAAGTTCTAAAGAAAAATTTCGGAGAGTAATGCATGATTCATTTTCTTAAAACCAATTTTGTATAAGAACCTAAACAATCTCCTTAAATATAGATATTTTCTCTTTTATAATCAGATACATGGCCATTCAATATAACTCAATCGATTTTCATACTTTTGTAGATGAAGAGTTGAAGAATAAACAATGCAGGATAATCCGGATAACAAAAGAGCTAATGCAGGAAAGAATTGATGAAATAGCTAATTTTGTAAATTCAATCCGCTCGGAATACCGATATGAATATGGTTGGGAACTGGAGAACCAAGAATATTTTCTAAATGATCTGGTTGATAAATGGAAATATAGCTTTGCTATTGTAAATGAAAATAATATACTTTATCTCATTAACTTTTCTTCTATATACAATAATCTGATCCACAACCATTGCACATATACTCTACAAGCAAAAAGGAGTTCAGATCTTGCAAAATTACATATGCTGAAGCTCTGTCAGTCAGGTCTTGATAACGGTTTCACAATACTCGAAGGCTATTTTCCAAAGAATAATAACGGTTCTATTGCACTTCACCTCAAAATGGGATGGGAAATTCAATCGATCAGAAACTACAAAGAAGTGCTTCTGCAAGCAAATATAGAAAAAGTAAGAAACAGTACATACGATTTAATAATTCATTCCAAAAGATGCAACTATGAACTAAGCGAACGGAGGTTGTAACCAGACTGTTATGTGCGGAATAAATGGAATCATTTCAGAAAACCCCAATATCAAACAAAAAATAATCCAGCAGAATAAACTATTAAGACACCGAGGTCCTGACGATGAAGGATTTGTTTGTATTAATAGTAAAAGAGATATTACCCTACCTTGTTCTGGCGATGATTCCATCGATTTTGTAAAGGAGAAGTTTCCCCACATCTCAAGAAATGATTTTAAAGATTATGATTTCATCATGGGAAACAGACGTCTCTCTATTATTGATTTATCAGAACACGGACATGAACCCATGTGTGACGCAAGCGGAAAAATATGGATCACTTACAATGGTGAAATCTATAATTACATTGAAATCCGTAAAGAATTAGAGGCTCTGGGATACAAGTTCATTTCAAATACAGACACCGAAGTCATAATATATTCATACATCCAATGGGGGGTCAAATGTTTGAACCATTTTAACGGAATGTGGGCATTCGCAATATGGGATGGGATGAAAAAGATTTTATTTCTGGCAAGAGATAGATTTGGAGTAAAACCGCTGTATTATACTATCACAGATTCTTATTTTGCATTTTCTTCCGAAATCAAACCCTTACTCCTGCTCGATCCATCGCAATTTGAGATTAACGAAACCAAGATATCTTTTTTTATACTTTATGGAAACAGGTTTAACAGCGATGATACGTATATTAAGAACATTTACTCCCTGAGAGCATCGCATTATATGATTTATAAAGATAGAGAAATAACAACAAAACGCTATTATGATATAATACGAAAACCTAATCCCCGGAGAGCAAAAAAAGAGCTAGAAGATGAGTTGTTGGAACTCTTAAAAGACTCCATTAAACTTAGATTTAGGAGTGATGTGCCAGTGGGAACCTGTCTCAGCGGTGGATTTGATTCTTCCAGCATTGTTTCTCTTGCACCGAAGGTGGATTCGCACCCATTGAATACCTTTTCAGCTATTTGGAAAGATAAAGAATGTGATGAATCGAAGTACGTTGACATAGTAAATTCACATTTTCACTGCAACGAGAATAAAATAGAACCCTGCGTAAGCGAATTCGAAACTTTATTCAATAAGATAAATTATTTCCAGGAACTGCCAACAGAAGGTCCCGGCTTATATCCGCAGTGGTACGTTATGAGAAAAGCAGAGGGCATTGTTAAAGTTTTATTAAACGGACAAGGAGGGGATGAAGACTTCGGCGGTTATTTATGGATGGCGAGCTACCTTCGTTCTTTTATTGAAGATTTAAATATTCCGATGATATTTTCTAATCTTCATCAGTATTTCTTTTTCCTATACAAAAATGGTATTCATACTTTCTCAAGCTGGTTGTTTCCCGGCATCTATGATAAAGTAGTCAGAGGGTTAATCTCAAAGGATTATAAGATTCTCAACAAAGAAGTTCTCGAAAGGGTCAAGAAAACCGAACTTGCATTCGATATCGATCCCCCAAAAAAATTCGGCTGTTATCTAAATAATCTGTCTTATCACTTTATTTTTAATTATACGATACCCGGATTACTACATTATGAAGACAGATCATCAATGGCGCATTCTATAGAAAGCCGAGTGCCTTTCCTGGATTACAGGCTTGTTGAATTCGGTATTAATCTTGATCCCATGTATCTCGTACACAAGAATGTCTCACGCCCATTGTTCAGGGAAGCTCTGAGAGGTCAATTACCGGAAGAAATAATTACACGTAAGGATAAACTTGGTTATCCAACACCCTTTGCTAAATGGACGAGAAATGAGTTAAAACCGATGGTTTTAGATATTTTATCAAATACTAATTCAGGATTATATGATTACCTGAGCGTAAAGCATATTCCTCTAATACTGGAAAAACATTTTAATGGACAAAGAGATTACAGCTGGCATATATGGAGATTACTAAGTCTGGATAGATTCCTCAAACTGAAAAATGATTTATGCAAATATGAAGGTACAAGATAGTAAATCATCACATTCTAATAAATGCAGTATTTCTAAAGAATAAAATTCATTTGAATTGATCAGATTTATATTACATTCCTATGTTTTCAGGAGAATTATCATACTCGAGCTAGTTTTTATCACTATTCTTTGGACCTCGAATAAGATATTCGATCTTATCTGGGGGTGTACATCTACAGTTCCTCTAAATAATCTTAATGATGTTTACGACCCGCCATTAAACTATGATAATTTCAATAAAGTGAATATTAAACTGCTGGGGTTAGATACGATATGCATAGAAGGGAATAAGAGGATTAAAGATCCGAACAGCAGCAAAACATACGAATTTTATGATACTCTCGGTATAAGATTACCAGATACAACGTATGGCTATACAAATAAAATATTTTTCAAATTTGAAAATTCTGTTTATCCAGATTCGATATTTCTGGTCGTCTCAAGAACTGATTCGAAAGATATTTTCTGGAAACAAATATTCTTTAGTACAGTTACAATAAATAATCTGAATAAATTCAGCGAATATCCTGAAAAATTTAGAACAAACTACACTAAGCTGGTAGATACCGACCTGCTGAAAGATAATGATACAATTATCAATCAGGCTATAGAATTCTTTAATCTTAACAAAGATAACTTCGAACAAGGAGATTGTTTTACTAATAGCAAAAACTTTAATGAAGTTTGCGATAAATTTGCTTTACCGTGCAGAATCTTATTTCTTCAGGGTGGAGATGCAAACTATTTCGGTTATAACGATCACATCGGTTATCCGATTCACGCGATTTGTGAAGTATATTCGAGCAAGTCGAAAAAGTGGTTTGTGATTGATCCCACTTATGGATTCGAATTTAAAAAAGAGAACAGCCTTCTTAACGCTGTTGAAATTTGCAATAAAATATTTTTTGGCAGAGAGAAAGAAATAATACAGGATTCAATTCTTATTACTAAAAGATCATTAGTCGGAAGAGACTATTTTAAATATTACGAAAATATATTTTATACTTCTAACGAAGTAATTAGCCATTTTAAATCTGGTATTTACAAATACTTTTATAAAAATTATAATTTTTCCACATACCAGTATACTAACAAGATGCTTCCGAAACAGGACGGGTTTTACTATATAGGAATAAAATCTTCTTTATACTTAATTCTGTTCATCTTGAATATAAATTTCATACTTTTTATTATTGCTGTCAGGCTCCTTCAATACAAAAGAGTTAAAACAAATCCATCGAATAAAAACTAAAATATAAGCATGACTGAACATATATTATCAAAGGACAGAAAAAACGCAACAAAAACAAATGTTGTAGTATTTGGAGCACATCCTGACGATTTCGAGGTCGGCTGTGCAGGAACCATACTGAAGTACCTTAAAAATATCAACCTGAAAATATTCGTAATGTCAGACCGATACGAAGACGGAAAAATGCGTGACCTGAATGACCAGAAAAGATCATTTCAGATCCTGGGACTGGGCAATATTCCTGTGAAGGTATTTGATATTCCGACCCGTATATTCCATGACTACCAATCGAAAATAAGGAACATACTATACAACATTGCAACCAAGAGTAAAGTCGATGTCGTATTTACACCTCCGATTAATGATATTCATCAGGATCATATGACACTTGCCAATGAAGTACTCAGGCTTTTCAGAGAAAAGACAGTCTTCGGTTATGAGGTCATAAGGAGCGGATATAATTTCTCCCCGCATATGCATGTAAGGTTGACCGAGAAAATCGTTGAACAAAAAATAAGAGCGGCTCAATGCTATAAATCACAATGGTCCACTACAAAGAGCGGGGGTTATTACTTTTCTAAGGAAATTTTGAAGGGATTGATGAGGGCACGTGGAGCTCAATTTGGTCTCGAGTACGCTGAGGCATTTGAGATATATCATCTTAAATTATAAAGATCAAATACATTTAGGAATACGATTTGAATAAAATTATTTTTATACATTATAATTACGAACCCGAACATTTTCTTAGAACTCCGGATCCTGATGACAGATTCTACACTTACGGGTTTGGCAGTTTCTTTGCAAGGAACCTAAAACATTTCTATCCTGCATACGAAGTTGAAATGTGGAGACTTGACAGTTTTATAGATCAATACTATCAGAAGAATGTTCAGGGTGTTCTGTTTCGAATCTTTCCTTCTAAAACTATCTTTAAGTTAGGCAATTTCTCAAGAATGATGATAAGAGAATTGAAAGCTGAAATAGAAAAGAATGACCCCATTATATTCGTTTCGCATATTCACACTTGGTTACTTTATCAAATTGCATATTATTTCCCTTCCTCAAGAATTATTGCCAGTCATCACGGCGATTGGTCCCCGTTCTTTAGATTGAAGCAAAGATCGGGACTAAGAACAATAAAGGATATTATTGATGTTTTGGCGGAAAAATTAGTATTGAAGAATATAGACTATTTTCTGATTTGTGATAAGTATCAACTGCAATACATTAAAAAAGCTGCCCCAAACAGTAATTACATCTTTTACAATCCGGCTGTTGATCTCGAAAAAATAGTGCCAATTCCAAAACCCGAAGCAAGGGATCTTCTTGGCTGGGATATGAAGAAGAAATATATTCTTTATGTCGGGAAACTATATGAATATAAACAAACTTATGAATTGATAAATATCTGGAAGGATATCAGGGCTTCGAGACCCGATACTGAGCTGGTAATAATAGGAAATTCAAAGAATGACAGGTTCTATGATTTCGCAATACGTTCTGGAGCAAAGGTTATCGGTAGAGTTCTTAACAGCGAACTTAATAAATATTATTCAGCAGCTGACGTATATGTTCTTATAGCCTTGAGGAAAGATTACTTTGGATGTATAGGGCGTGCACCGCTGGAAAGCCTGGCTTGCAATACTCCGGTAGTCAGTTATTCACTGCACAATTATACCGGAAAAAATATAGATGAAATAGGTGAAATTCCGACCACACTAGAAGAATATAGAGAAGATATTCTGAAGGTTCTGGATAATCCCGGTAAGTATAAAAACATGAGGGAAAATATTCTGAACCATTATTCTTATGAAGCCTCGGCGAAGAAGATAGCAGAAGTAATTAAGGAGCTCGAGTCGAAATATTAATCTAAGCACACAGAATATAAAGCATTTTTCCTTCAGTTAGATAGATGATCTGTACTATTCATCAACCAAACTATTTCCCATACCCGGGTTTTTTCGAAAAAGCATCGAGAAGTGATGTGTTCATACTATATGATACAACGCAATTTATAAAGAATGGATGGCAGAACAGAAATAAGATATGTACAAAAGATGGGTGGCAGTGGTTATCTCTCCCAGTAGTGCATAGATCCGGTCAATACATCAATCAAATAAAAATACATGAACCTTTAAGATCGCTTAAAAGGAACTGGAACACTATAAAAACAGTATACGGTCAAGCCCCCTTTTTTAAAATGTATTCTGCTGTGTTTGAGAGCTTCTACTCTAGAGATTATGTTCATTTATCGACATTCAACACTAACATCATCAGATCTATAGCAGATATATTGGGTCTAAAAACAAGATTTATATTGAGCTCCGAATTACAGGAGTTAAAATTAAGAGGCACTGAAGCTCTTATAGCACTTTGCAAGATTGTAAATGCAGATACCTACATATCAGGCATCAGCGGAAAAAATTATGTCAATGAGAAATTATTCGAAGAAGCAAATATAAAATTGGTATTTCAGAACTACTCGTATCCGGTCTATAGTCAGTTCAATAATAAAGTTTTTCAACCTATGATGAGCATTATAGACGTAATGTTTAATTGCGGACTGGAAAGCTTCAATGCTATAACCAGGAAAAAATGACCCTTTTTGAATTGGACATCCTTATTTCTTAATAGTATATAAATTTAAATCTCTTTCCTTAATTATATCTGGTATTTCAAATTCACTTACAAATTTAAATTCGTTATTGTACAAAATTTTGAAATATGAGGTTAAGAATTCAATGAATTTTTCATCGGATATAATTATATAATTCCGATTATTACATATATAATTCAAAAATCCGTATATATCACTGGAGCTGCTAATTGACTTTAGTTCTTTATAATAAGAGGGTAAATTTATTGTCCATCCAACGATTGGTAATAATTTATTGTTATTAACATCTAAATTTTTCAGAGGATCAAGATGCTCTAAAAGTGAATATGAATTTAAGGTAATAAGAAATGTAGTATTATTAAATTTATTACCCAGATAATCAAATATTTGAATATTTTCTTTGTTTTGAGCTTTAATTGAATTATGCTTTAGAATAACATAATAAGAAGAAGCAGAAAAAGAAATAATTATTAAAATTAAGAAAATATTTGAAAACTTATTGAACTTGGGATTTATTTTTAATCTTTGCATTTGCCATAAATTACATACAGTAAAGACAGTATACAATGGAACAAAAATCCGTTCTGGCATTTTCATAAAAACATCTATTGAAAATAATAATAAGAAAAATAAAACTTGAGGAACTAAATAAATTATAATGATAAATTTTCTATTTTCATAAGAACCAAATATCATAACAATAAATAGAAATAAATTAATAACTGTTATGCCAATGTATAAATTTATCACATAATTTAAAATATCGTATAACACTACTTTAAAACGATGCAATGTAAGTTTACTAAAAGAAAATATATTTGAAGTGGAATACTTTTCCAAAAAATCATTTGTAAGCATCTTTTTATCTGATGAGAAACGAAACTTCAAAGCTTCAATTTTTAATGAATCTTTATTGTTTGCTATTTTAATATTCTTTGTAAATTCGAATTCATTTAAATTTAACATATATAGCTCATACTTTTCAGGAATTAGGTCATACGACTCACCTGCAAGCTTTTTAGGAGGTATTAAATAAATAAAAGTGTACTGTAAGAAAAGCACTAATAAAGAAAAGATAATTATAGCATAAATTGTAGATTTTAAATTCTTTAATTTGAGCGCAATGAAAAATGCAAAAGGAAAGATTAATAGTGTAGTTAATATTCCAGCTTCCGGTCTAGTCATAAAACCTAAAACAAAAAATACAGTATATAAAATCAATAATAATATTTTATGCTTAAATTCTTTATTATCTATAACAGTATCTAAGATTAATATTAATGAAGACCCAGCTAAAATTATGGATGTTCTAGCGAAATTAATAAGAAAAATGTTTTCTAATATTAATATGCTATACAGTAGAATTATTAATATGTTTTCAACGAATTGATTATGGTATTTAGATAGAGTGTGATCAATAATAATAATAATATTAATTGTTGCAATAAGATTAAACAAACAAATAAACATGCCATACCAGGGGAAGCTAGGAATGTTTTTGTACAGAAAAGAATAAGCTAAACTCAATAAACTGTGAATATATGAAATTTCAAATGCTCCTCCTTGCGGTTGCCATTCTCCTTTGAGAAGTAATGAAATCGCATAATCATCATTTGCTTCGAAGTAAAATCCAAAAAATAGGTAAGTTAATATAAATAGAATTACCGGAAGAATTAAAATATTAAAATATTTATATTTCCATAGTGAAGACTTCACATTATTTTCCATGTAAAATGATTTATAAAAATTTAATTAATATTATATAAATATTGCAATATTAATCAAAAATGACAATAATAATATTTATAAACTTTGGCAAATAATAAAAATAGAATTAAACCTAGCCAAATCACAATATTTTAGATAATTGCGGACTCGCAAGTTTTAAATCTGCTCGTCAGAAAATAATTATTTTTCAAAATCAATGATTCCATTGTACAAATCACCTTTTGTAAGATAATAGAGGATATACTATTAATAATAATATATGCTTATTTTAAACAATATTTTATTAATTCACCTCTTATTTAAAACACGTGAAATCAAAGAAATTAATTTTTTATTATCAAAAAATAAGTCATTATTAACAATTAAAAGAACTAAAAAAATATTCATAGGCTTTGATAATTCAGCTGGTTATTCAGTCCGTCTAACTAAAGGGTTTAGGCAATTGGGAATAAAAGCTGACCTTTTTTTAAACGGAGTACATCCTTTTGGTTTTAACTATCCCAGTGCCAGTATCATAAGATATCCCCGTAATAAATGGTTGAAAAGAATATTTATAAGATATTTCTTTTTTAAATGTCTTATAAATTATAATGCCTTTTTATTTATATCGACACAAACATTTCTTAAAAATTATAAGGAATTAAAGATATTACGTTTTCTTGGAAAGAAGACTGTGATGACATTTGTAGGTTGTGATATTCAACAGCCCGAACTTACATTCAAACCCGAAATACCATTCTCTGCATGTCATAATTGTACACAAGAATATAAGGATTTTGTAGGATGTGTTCCAGAAATAAAACCGATTCGTACTAGAAAAATTGAAAAATTAATTGATACCATTATGACTCATTCAGTATTTCGAGAAATGTTGCAGAGAGATTTTATTCATATTAATCAACCGATCAATATTGAAGAATTCCCAAAAGATATTTCTATAACATCAAATGCAATACCCGTGATTCTACATGCACCTAGTAACTTCGGTTACAAAGGGACACAATATATTTTGAATGCTATAGAGGTTTTAAAAAAAGATTTTGATTTTGAATTCAAACTAATCCAAAATGTCAATATTAATCTCTTATATGAAGAAATTTCTAAAGCTGACATAATTGTGGATCAATTAACACAGGGATGGTATGGCATGCTTCCTTTAGAGGCAATGATGTATAAAAAACCCGTTATATGCTATCTGAGAGATGACGTTCTTAAAGCGTTACCTGGTGATTGCCCTATAATAAATGCTAATCCTGACACAATTTACAAAATACTTAAATGGTGTCTTTTGAACAAAAATACATGGGCTGAAATCGGAGAACGTGGAAGAATATATGTCGAGAAATATCATGATGCAAAATTGATTGCTTCTCAGTATGCTAAAATACTCCTTAATATTTAATTATTATCCTTGTTAAAAAAACTATTTAAAGAATCCGTTGTTTATGGCCTTAGCAGATACATAGGCAAGTTCATTAGCGTATTTCTTTTGCCTTTATATACAGCAATGCTTTCACCCGAAGATTACGGCATCCTGGATCTGCTGGGTACTATAACTGTGGTTAGCATATTTCTGATTATTTCTGGTACAGATACAGCTCTTGGTTACTTCTATTACCGCAAAGAATTCTCGAGTGAGAAAAGAGAAATGGTTTCAACAGCCCTATGGTTGAGAATTATTTTTTCTTTTGCTGTTTTTGTCATTATTATGCTATTCGCTAAGAATCTTTCATTTCTTATTTTCGGCCGTGATTACTCTCTGTTCATAATTATAACCGGTCTTACAATAATATTTTCTTCGATTTATTCTTTTCTTTTCGATCTACTCCGGTTTGAAATAAAACCATGGCTATACACAATAATATCTACGGGCGTGATCCTCGCCCAGATACTGTTGAATATTTATTTCGTGCTCATACTGAAAAAAGGAGTTTATGGTGTTCTTGTTGCGAACGGAATAGGATATTTCATCTTTTTTAGCATAACCATTTTTTATGTATTTAAAAATTATGGGGCTAAGCTCTCAAAAATCTGGGGTAAAAGGATATTCACTTACGGATTTCCTCTTATAGGTACAGGAATCGCGGTCTGGATATTGAGTTCGAGTGATAGGTATTTTCTTGCACACTATGCAGATCTTTCCGCAGTAGGTATATATGCTGTAGGTATGAAAATAGCTAGCTTTCTCGGCATGATAGCAGGTGCAATACAGCTTGCATGGGGACCTTTTGCTGCAAATATCCAATATGAACCAAATGCGAAGGATATTTATAAAAAAGTTTTTCTGCTTTTTTTTCTGATTAATGTAATCGCAGTTTTCTTTATTTCCATGTTTTCAATCGACATACTCAAAGTTTTTACACAGCCCGCTTATTATACCGCTAAGGCGGTTGTACCGTTTTTATGTTTTGCAACCGTACTGCAGAGCGGATATTTTATTGTTTGTATTGGTATAGGACTTACAAAGAAAGCACAGCATACGGTCTGGATAACTTCTGTAGCAGCAGCGGTAAATCTTGTAATGAACTTTTTCCTTACACCGTTATATGGCGCTTTGGGAGCATCTTTTTCCTTAATGATCGCCTATGCATTAATTTTCATCCTTACACTTATCATGTCCCAAAAAAATTATCCGATACCTTACACATATGAAAAGGTTCTAGCTATTTTCATACCGGCAGCTATTATTATCGGGGTTACTTATTATTATAATATTAAGATCTTACCGAGGATAATTATTTCTCTGGTATTTTCTGTGATTTCCGGGTTTTATTTATACCGTACTTATAAAGACTCCGAAGAATTTAAGTCATTTTTTAATAAAGTAAAAAAAATCAGGATTTACACTTTTAAACAACCGGACCGAAACAACATAGATATTTAAATAAATAATAAATCTTTTATATGAAAAACGAATTAGACAATTTTTTCTACCCTAAGTCAATTGCAATTATAGGAGCCTCTTCAAAACGAACTTCCTTAAGCTGGCAGCTTATAAATAATATGATCAATTTCGGATATGACGGAAAGATATTCCCGGTAAATCCTAAAGCTGATGCAGTTCACAGCATTAAGACGTACAAGTCGCTCAAAGATATTCACGATATCATTGATCTTGCAATAATAATGATCCCCAGGGATCTCGTTCTCACTGCTATCGATGACTGCGGAAAGAAAAAGATCAAAGCTGTGGTTGTGATAACTGCAGGTTTCAAAGAAGTTGGCAGTGATGGCGCGGAGCTTGAAAAAAAACTGCTCGATAAGATAGAAAAATATAAAATGCGTCTTGTAGGACCGAATTGTATGGGACTGATCAATACCAATCCTAAGGTACGTCTTAACGGGACATTTGTGCTCGGCACACCATTACACGGAGGGATAGGTTTCGTTTCGCAAAGCGGTGCTCTTGGGGCAGCTGTGCTAAAGACAGTACAGCAAAATGATATCGGGCTTGCACAGTTCATTAGTATTGGAAATAAAGCTGATGTTTCCGGTAATACCATTCTTGAGTACTGGAAAGAGAATCCCGATATAAGAGTGATGACAGTTTATTTAGAGTCATTTATCAACCCGCGCCGTTTTATGGAGATCACCCGGGAGATAACTAAATTAAAGCCGGTTATCGTTATTAAAGCAGCAAGGACTGCTGCAGGAATGAAAGCCGCATCGTCACATACCGGCGCGCTGGCAGGAGCTGATACTGTAGTAGATGCAGTCTTCGAACAAGGCGGCGTCATTAGAACCGTCACCACCGATGAGATGTTCGATTTCGCAAAGGCGTTCGACGGCGCTTTGCTTCCCAAAGGGAACCGGCTTGGAATACTTACGAACGCGGGTGGTCCCGCCATACTTACTGTCGATGAAGCTGAAAAAGCAGGACTTGTAATTCCCGGAATATCCGATGCAACTCTTAGCAAATTGAAAGAATTCGCTCCTCCCGAAGCATCGTTCAATAATCCGGTAGACCTCCTGCCGTCTGCTACAGCCGAAATGTATGGTGAAGCAACCCGTCTTATGCTAGCTGATGAAAACATAGATTCACTAATTGTGATTCTGGGTCCTCCATTAATGTATGATACTGTCGATATTGCTGCTCACATCTGCAAGGCAGCTGAGGGTACAGAAAAGACAATGATGCTCGTACTTATGTCACAGGACGAATTGATCCCCAGGTTTCAAAAGGTTGTACCTAAACATCCCCCGGTTTTCAAATTTCCGGAATCTGCCGCAATGGCTATCGGAAAGATGCTTGAATATTCGTGCTGGAAACAGCAGCCATCCGGAAATTCAAAGAAGTTTGTAACGGATAAAAAAACAGTGAATAAAATTTTAAAATCGCAAAAACAAACGGGCGAATTTTATCTGGATTACAATGATGTTTATAAAATTCTAAGATGTTACGGACTGCCTGTAATAGATTCTTTCGTGGCCAAAAATGTAGATTCTTCATTGGAGATCGCGAACAAAATACATTATCCCGTTGTAGTCAAAGCGGTTGGTAAAGAGCTTATTCACAAGACAGAAGCAGGAGGTGTAATTGTCGATATCCGAAGCGATGAGGAACTGAAGGCAGCGGAAAATAAAATTATCGGAAGCTTAAGACTGAAAGGCATTGAATCAAAGCTGGAAGGATTTTTGCTTCAGCCATATTTACAGGGCGGAATTGAAACCATCATGGGCGTATTCAAAGACCCGAAAGCAGGACATCTTATTATGTTCGGTATCGGCGGAATTATGGTTGAGGTGATCAAAGATGTTAAATTCAAATTGATACCGATAAATGATATCGAGGCAAAAAACCTGGTTAAGTCCATTCAGAGCTATAAATTGTTGACCGGTGTCAGGGGAAAACTTCCGGTAGATATAGATTATATAGAAGAAAATCTACTCCGTCTTTCACAATTGATAACCGATTTTCCACAAATAATTGAAGTAGATTTTAATCCGTTCGTATTTTCGAACCGAAGAGAAGAATGTAAGATCCTTGATGTTAGAATGAAGGTTACTTTATAAGATTACTCAAATCTGTCAGATTTACTTAACCTGACAGTTCTCTTTTTATTATATTTTCTGCAGCCTAACCTGTAGTATCTGATTACCAGTTTTCTTGGTAATAATGAAGCTCATCCCTTTATAATCGATCCGTTCATACACTTCAGGTATATGTCCCGTTACTTTCTGCAGAAACCCGCTCAATGTCTGGTAATCGGTATCTTCGGGAATGTTTGTTTTAAACCTTTCATTAAAATTCTCGATCGAGATGATAGGGTTTACAAGATACACACCGCTTTTTTCCTTTATCACTTCCTGTGAATCTATATCGTACTCATCCTGTATCTCCCCTACTATCTCTTCAATTATATCTTCAATTGTCACGATGCCTTCTACACCTCCGTATTCATCTACAACGATTGCCAGATGGACCTTTTTCTTCTGAAGCTCTTTGAGGAGATTGCCTATCTGTTTTGTTGCTGAGACAAAAGTTGCCGGTCTGATGATGTCCTGCAATGTTATCAATTCCCTGTGCTCTGATGCGGAGATGAGATCCTTCGTGTAAATTACACCTACAATGTTATCTATGGTGTCTTTGTAAACTGGTAGGCGTGAAAATCCTTCTTCAGTCACAACCTGGAAGATCCTTTCCCTCGAGTCATTGATGTTAAGTGCGATCATGTGGTTGCGGGGAACCATTATCTCCCTGGCTATCTTATCGTTGAACTCAAATATCTTTTCGATAAGCTGGTGCTCCGTCGAATCTATTGCTCCTGATTTTCTACCTTCCGCTATTAGAAGTCTTAGTTCTTCCTCGGTGTGAAATCTCTCAGATTCCGTAACCGGTTTAATTCCTATCGAACTTAGTATTAGGTTCGATGTCTTATTCAGAAGCCAAATTGCCGGTCTGAATATAAAGTAGAAAATATTCAGTGGAACGGATATGAAAAGCACTGTGGATTTAGAACGCCTTATTGCTATAAATTTAGGTGCCTGCTCACCTATTGTGATGTGAAGGAAGGTGAGGAAAGTAAAACCTATTACTACAGCTAATGTATGTATGGTCCCCGGATTATTGATAGCTAGCATATTAAATAGCGGTTCCAGAATCTTCACTGTTACGGGTTCACCTATCCATCCAAGACCAAGGGATGTCATGGTAATTCCGACCTGCGTTGCAGACAGAAATTCATCAAGGTGGGTAAGAAGCTTGACCGCGATCTTCGCACGTTTATTTTGTTTATCTGCAAGTGGCTGAATCTGGGAAGAGCGGACCTTCACAATGGAAAATTCTGCTGCAACAAAGAATGCGTTTGCAAGAACTATACAAAATACAAGTATTATTTCAAATAATATACTTTCTACTTCCATAAGTTCATGATATGTGTAATCTTACATAAATATATAAACATTTTTTGCATATTATCAGGGAATAAAAAAATGTATAATTCATTAAACAAATTAGACATATATATTAATTTTAATTTGCCATTATATCTACAAAATATTGTAAAGGAATCTTCTACATGAAAAACCATCTAAACACCACTGGCGAAACTCAAAAGTCCGAAATTAAATATACTCTGGACGGTTACACTAAACTTATTCTTTCAATAATCGCATTCTGTCTTATATTGATGACGGTAAACATCTATTTAAAACCTGTCAATCTCAATGCTCAGCAACAGATACAGGATGTGAATTTAAAGTCCATCAACGGGAACAGTATTTATGGCAGCGAATTACCAGTGAATCTGCAGCGAATAAACGGACGAAGTATAAATGACAATATCCCCGTAAATATACAACAGCTGAAAGGCTGGGATCTCTGGGACAGCCAGCTTCCGGTCGACATAAAATCCGTCAATGGAAATATGATCTACGGATCGGAAGTACCTATTAAGGTCAGGTAATAAAGATTCCAGACGGGTACGCATTTAAATGTGCATGATATCATTATAAACTACATAAGCCATAAAAAGCATAAGGATAGTGAACCCTATATTCTGAACAACGATTTGGACCTTTTGTGAGACCGGCTTTTTGAAGATGGCTTCGTACAACAGGAATACGAAGTGGCCTCCGTCAAGTGCAGGAAAAGGAAGAATGTTTATGATTGCGAGTGTGATCGAGAGCATCGCCATAAATCCCAGGAATGAGAGCAACCCTCCTTCAGCGGATTGTCCCGCATACTGCGCGATCTTTATAGGCCCGCCAACAGCCTTCGAAAAAGCTATGTCACCTTTGATGATCTTCCACATCGATTTAAGAAATAGCACAACACCGAAGTTATAAAGATCTTTGGCACCTTCCGGGGCAGCCGTAAGAAAATTATAATGAATTGTCTTAATAGCCCCTGTATATTTACCGACTCCCACTCCGATGGTACTATCCGGGTCCGGATGTACGGTGCCCGAAATCTCCTTGCCCTCCCGGAGCCATTTCAAATTTATGTCCTTATCCCAGTTCGATTTTATGAGATCTACGAATTGCTGTGAATTGTATATCTTCTGTCCGTTCAGTTCGGTTATTTTGTCTCCCTTCTCCAGTCCCAACCTGCCTGCAGGTTTATCCGGCAATACCTGCAGTATTTCTGGGTCCATTTGGGGAGGATATATTCCGAATGCTTTCTCGGACATTTCTCGAAAACTACTTTTGGGAATATATACATCCCTGATCTCGCCATTCCGCTCAGCTTTGATATCTATATTCTCACCCATTCCTTCTATAAATATTCCCGTCCTGATATCATCCCAGAAATTTACCTGATGACCATTTATTAAAATTATTTTATCTCCTTTTTGAAGACCGAACTTTTCTGCGATAGAATTCTGCGATATATAGCCTATCGTAGTGGTCTCCATCCTGGTTTTACCCTGGACAAGAGCAATAGTATAAAAAATTATAAACGCAAGAAGGGTGTTCATTATCACGCCCGCAGTAATAACAAACATACGCTGGTATACGGGCTTTGAGCGGAATTCCCATGGCTGCGGCGGGTGATCGAGAAATTCTTTATCCATGCTTTCATCTATCATACCTGCTACTTTTACATACCCGCCTAATGGGAACACACCTATTCCGTATTCGGTATCACCTTTCACCCACTTAAAAATTCTGAGGTTGAAGAAATCAAAGAAAAGATAAAATTTATCGACCCTCATCTTACTTAGTTTTGCTGCGATGAAATGACCGAATTCATGCACAAAAACAAGTATTACTATCGTGATGATAAAATATATAATCGTGTTCAGCAAACCCATATAAGCTTATTTTACTCCTTTGTTATAATAAATAAGAAAACCGTTTTAAAAAAATTAATTAACAAGTCTGACCTGCATTATTTCTTACAAAATCTCTGGACCATTTATCAATTTCTATTATTTTATTAAGATCAGCCCCCGCAGAGTTGTCATGCTTTTCCAGTGCTTTTCGTATCAGGTACGGTATGCCGGGAAATTTGATTTTTTTCTTCAGAAACAAATCTACGGCAACCTCGTTCGAAGCATTCAGAACAACTGGGTATGAACCTCCAAGCCTTATAACTTCATAAGCTAGTTTAAGACATTCGAATTTATCAAGATCGGGAGCAAAGAACGTGAGCGATTTTAATTTGCTTAGATCTAATTTCGGAAAATCCGATGCTATCCGGTCCGGATAGGTAACAGCATATTGTATAGGCAGTTTCATATCCGGCATTCCGAGCTGGGCTTTTACCGATCCGTCAGAAAATTCAACCATAGAATGCACTATTGACTGCGGATGTATAAGAACCTCAATTTTCTCCACATCAATATTAAACAGCCATTTGCCCTCAATAATTTCAAAACCTTTGTTCATGAGCGTAGCTGAATCTATTGTTATCTTTTTTCCCATTTTCCAGTTGGGGTGATTCAGAGCTTCTTCAATAGTTATATCACCGAAAAACTCTTTATCATGATTCAGAAAAGGTCCGCCCGACGCCGTTAATATCAGCTTCGAAATACTTTTTGCTGTCTCTCCCCTCAGACACTGCAGTATCGCACTATGCTCGCTGTCTATGGGGAACAGATGCGATCCTGAACTATGCAGAATATTATTAATAAGCTCTCCTGCCACAACAAGTGATTCTTTATTTGCGAGGGCAATATCTTTACCTGCTCTTAAAGCCTCGATTGTAGGAATAAGTCCTGTGAAACCTACTAAAGCGTTAACCATGAGATCGTAATCACCTCTCCTAACCAGCTCTATCAAGCCGTCATTCCCATGTAGTAATTCACACTCCGGACGGCTTAATTCCTTTTTCAGCTCCTCAAAACTACTTTTATTGAATACTACTACCGCTTTCGGAGAGAATTCATTGATCTGTTCAAGTAGAAGCTTCGTATTGGAATAAGCGGACAGGTATTGAACTTTTACCGGATAATCATTCTTGTTTAGATTCCTAACTACTTCAAGAGCATTTCTGCCTATAGAACCGGTAGAACCAAGAATAGCAAGATGCTTCATAAATCAAAATATAAACCTACTAATTTAAAATCAATTAATATAATATTATATGTAGAAATAAGGTTTAAGTTGAAAATTGCAGGATAATCCTTGCTGACTTAATTTAAATCTTCTAAAATTGCAGGTTTTTAATTAAATAATAGTATAGAAACCTCATAAAATGCATTATTCTCCTCGGATTAACCCTCAAGATTTGGGCTCAATTTCAACTAAATCCATGAAAAATTACAACGTCATTAACAATTAGTTTTTATTTTATTCAAAATATATTTATTTTGTTGTACGGGAAGTAAAGCCTTTATATCATTTAGTGGGGAGTATATAAAGGGAGCGATCAATACCAATATTTCAACAATTATTTTTAAATTACATGAAGTTTATTAAGCTATCATCTTTTCTTGCCATTGCAACGGCAATTACTTTTATTTATTTATCATGTGATGATGCAGGCATCATCAACAATAACAACATGAGCTTCACATTCAAGAACCTGCAGAACCTAGACACTAGCGTTGACGGCATATATGAGGCGTGGATATATTTCCCTCTGAACGGATATATCAGCATTGGTAAGTTCAATATTTCCATCAGCGGACAGCCAGTAGATCCGAGTGGACAGCCGATTACATTCAAACTCAAATACCAGGTTCCGGATATCAACGGCGCTTTAGGGGGATTAGTTACAATCGTTCCGCCCGGCGGCGGGGTGGACACATTCGGCACTAAATTTCTCGCCGGTCCAAAAACCTCAAATAACAATTATCTAGTCTTTAATGTCAGTATGGAATCGGATACCATACTGGGTTCTGCTGCAACGCAAATGCCTTACGATACAGCAAGATATATATTATACAACCCGACTGATTCTATAAGCCGGATTGGTTACAAGGGAATATGGTTCACAAAAGATACGAACGGAAACGAAGCTTCACTTACTCTTTCGAACATCCCGCCTAACCGCTCCTGGATATACCAGGCATGGGTTATGGATAATTCTAGCAGAAAGATATACAACGTAGGTAGATTCTCAAGTCCGAATGGAAATGATGATTATAACAACTGCCAAGGACCTAATCTGGGATTCAATAAACCCGGAAATGACTGGATCGAACCGGATTGCCCGCCCGGAATGCCCCAGATAACTAATTTAAACAACGGTAATTATTCTGTTTTTATTACACTCGAGCCAAAATATAGAGCTGCAGAAACTAATCCGTTTTTCATCAGATTGTTCTCCGGAAATATCTCTGTAAGTGCTCCCGGGGTTATGGCAACTATTCCTAATGTCACTATATTGCCTACGGCTACGATACAAATATCAAAGAATTAAAAGTAGTCTGACAGTTCTTTTATAATAAAAGGGGAATAATCAATTCCCCTTTTATTATTATGTCATATCGATAAGGAAGCAAGTTCCGCTGTTCGATTTCATATGCAGAACTGTCCTGCTGAATTGTTCTTATTCCGGAAGATTCCCATTCATCGCAGAAATACCCTCTCTAAGGGGAGACGATCGTGAGAGCTCAAGCCTGCGCAGACCCGGAGAGAGATAGAAAACTGAAATCACAACCAGAAGCGTCATAATACCTCCAAACACAACCGAAGGAACTACGCCCATCAGTTTTGCAGCAAGCCCCGATTCGAATGCTCCTATTTCATTTGATGAACCTATGAAGATGCTATTGACCGAAGAAACCCTGCCTTTCATATTATCCGGTGTGCTGAGCTGAATTGTTGTAGCACGTATCACAACGCTGACATTATCGAACATCCCGCTTAATGCGAGCATCAGTAATGACAGGTAAAAGTTTTTCGACACAGCGAAAACGATTATGCTGACACCAAAACCCAGAACACAAAAAAACAATTTCATACCAGTTTTTTTAAGAGGAGGCTTTCGTGTCATATATAGTGCCATGAACACAGCTCCGACGGAAGGGGCAGCGCGCAGCATTCCGAGACCCTGAGGACCGGAGAACAGAATATCTGCTGAATACACAGGGAGCATAGCGGTTGCCCCGCCGAACAGCACAGCAAACATATCCAATGAAATTGCTGAAAGGATGATCTTATTCGAGAAAACAAATTTTATCCCTGCCGAGAGCCTCTCACTGAGAGTTTGTTCTTCTGTAATGACAGGAACTGGTTTCTTCTCTATCAGGGATAATAAAATGACGGCTGCAAGGACCAGCAACGTTACTACCGTGTAAGAAACAGAGATGCCGAAAAATCCGTAAACAAATCCTCCGATTGCAGGACCTGTAATTGCACCAACCTGCCAGGTTGACGTATTCCATGTAATCGCATTGGGGAACGTTCTAGGCGGGATGAGTTGTGCCATGAAAGCAAATGCGGAGGGCATTGAAAACCCTCGTGCAATACCACTTATAAATATAACGGAGTATATCGCAATCAGCTTATTTGCTTTCGGAGTGATAATATAATCGGTTGAGATAATTAGCAGTGATGCTGCACAGAAAAGCATCAAGCCGTAAGAGAACAATAGCACATACTTTCGATTACGGGTATCTGTAACGTGCCCTGCATACAATGCAATTAATATCGAAGGTATCGCTTCGGCAAGTCCGATCAAACCGAGAGAGAAGGGGCCTCTGGTTATATCATAGACCTGCCAGCCGACAATCGTTGCCTGCATAAGAGTACCGAGTGTTAAAAGTAACCTGGCAAGAATATAATTTCTATACTCAGGATATTTTAATGCTTCATAAGGATCGTGATTACCTGTCATTCCGGTCTGTGATGCAATATCTATTTAGTGAAAATTAAAATTTATAAACTAAAAAATGATTTAAGAATATACAATTCTTAAATCATTCGTGCTATCAGATTCATATAACGTGTTTATGAAATGATTATTATATTAATTGCAGGAAGGTCAAATTTAAAAACTAAAAATTTGTGATCAAGCCGGTTTTCTATTTTCCTGAAGCCACCTGATAATCTTTACAACCAGCTTACGGGGGGAAATTCTCATGGATCCGATCAACATCTTGTTCATAATACCAGGAATCACTATTGTTTTTCCTTTCATAAGACCTCTATAACCGATGGAGGCTACAGTTTTAGCATCCATCACATTAAAAGCGAACAGCCTTGTGGTTTCTACATGCGAACGTTCCTGGAACCCGGTTCCCGTAGGACCCGGGCATAATGCTGTGACGGAAATACCGGTACCTTTTAATTCATCTGATAGAGCTCCGGAAAAAGATAGGACGAATGCTTTTGAAGCGTAATATACAGACATCAAAGGTCCAGGTGCAAAAGCTGCAGTTGAGGCAACATTCAATATCTTACCGTTCTTCCTCTCCATCATATCATGAAGAAATAATTTCGTCAGTTCGATAAGCGAGAGAACATTCACCTGTATCATATCTATTTCATTCTTGATATCGGTATCTGCAAACATCCCGGCAGAACCGAAGCCTGCGTTGTTAATGAGAACCGTTACTGGTAGTGACTGTTCACGCACACGTTCGTAAATTTCTTTCGCTGAAGAGGGCTTGGAGAGATCTTCTGAGATGACCTTGACATGTATTTTGTGCTCATCTGTAAGTTCCTTTGATAAAGCATCTAGTTTGTCACCGCTTCTGGCAACGAGAACGAGGTTGTACCCATCCTTTGCAAAAAGATGGCTTAATTCAAGACCTATACCGCCCGAAGCCCCGGTTATTAAAGTATAATCTTTCATAATTTCACCCGATGAAATACCTCATTTTACCTTATTATCTTCTATTACCCATATCTGGTTACCTTCGATATCATTAAAACCGCCGTAATAAAATTCCCACTTTTCATCTAAGGATGGACCGAATAGAATTGTTCCTCCATTATCCTTTATCCTTTTAAAGGCTTCTTTGATATTCGATAAACTTAGCTGTACAATAAGTGAGTTATTCCGCGGTTGGGAAGGAATTATACCCATTTCTTTTGCATCTGCAATGGCAATGACAAGCTTTCCATTTCTGGTCAATTCAGTATAATGATAATCTTCATCAACAGTCGTGCCGATGTCCAGATCAAATGTATTTACATACCATTCTACCACTGCATCATAATCACCAGCCAGGATAACCGCATTCAAAAAATTTGTCTCCATAGCTAACTTTTGTTTATGGGTTTTACTCTTTTTCCTCTGCCGGAAGCATATCGTAAAAATGCCAGACGCTGCAGAAATAATCCCCCGGACCGAAATATGTTTTAGAAACCCTGCTTATCTTCCCTTCATCGGATTTGTGAAACACTGAAACTCCCGGTAAATAATGCCCGTCTTCGTTCCTGTATCCCATATCCTGTATAAAGTTCGAATCTTTCCCCGAATACATCCTGAATTTCCATCCTCGCTGTCCTGCAAATTCTTTTTGTGTATCAGGGTCATCGGGTGAAACCAGAACAAAAGCCGCCCTCTTTTCTATATAGTTGAATATGCCGTTGAACCCGTCAGCCCACATTGTACAATAAGAACAGCTTTTTCCCATATTATGTACCAGTACAAGGTCTTTTTTATCCCCGAAAAGCTCCGAAAGCTTTACATCCGCATTATTCCAATCTTTCAGGGAGTAATTTTCTACATCCATCTTCGCCATCTTGCCCAATACTTTCAACATTTTCTTTCTGTTCTTAGCCAGCTCCTTTTCCGACTCATAATATTTTTTTTCCAGTTTTGCCGCGTTGTCTTTTTTCTTTTTTTCTTTTTTGCCCATTTTATTTTCCTCTCTCTAGATTTATTTTAATGAATGGAGTGCAACTTTATTGCCTTCTGTATCATGGAAGATCGCAAAGAAGCCGATATCTTCGTTGATCAATGTTTTAGGCATAGCTACTTTTCCCCCTGCTCCAACAACTTTGGAAAGTACGTTATTCAGGTCGTTGCCTCCGTTCAGGTAGACCAGTGCACCGTTGTCGGATGGAATATACCCTTTGCCGGAAACTATCGCTCCGCTGACGCTTCCCCGCTCACCCGGGAAAAAGCCCATCAGGGAACCGCCCATCTCCTGTTTTACAACTTTAACCCCGAAGATGCCTTCGTAAAATTTTTTTGCTCTTTCGAAATCCGTTACCGGAATTTCGAACCATGTGATAAAATGTGCCATATCATTTAGTGTTTTAATTTAAAAATATTATAAATTAAGAATTTTTCATAGCAGGAAGTTTTTTTTTGTTATACAATATCAGAACCGAACAAGGTAGAGTAGAACAACTCTGCACATTATTCTAGATTCAGGAAACAGAGCTTAAATAATTTTTTTTATGAATTTTTGATCTTACTAGACTTAGCTGCTATCCAGCCAGCTATTATAATTAAAAGAGCATCAAAAGGAAACACACCAATGAGTGTATCACTTACGGAATGCGACCGGTGGTCAACAACATTAAAAAATAAACGCAAAGATATATAGTAATTAAAGTTATAATCCAACCCATAGGTGATAGGGGATAGTACACCAATCCTACAGGTTTAAACCAATTCTTTCGCATAAGGAAAAATTCTTTAATTAGGTAATTTCCAGATAAGTTCATTTTCTTTATCAGGTGATAAACCGTACCGGGGCAGTTTCCAGCCCAGGGCAGAATAATACTCAATGGTCATTTCTAATGATTCATCAAACGTATGAAACTTAGTATCAAAATCCTCTTTAAGCCGACTGTTATCGAAGAGCATATCGAAATCGCTTATCCACATAGCAATATCCTGCCATTGGATTACTTCATATTTCTCTAAGAACTCGGCCGGAGCATTTAAAATTTCAGGGGAAGTATTTAAAAGATCGCAAGCTTTTAATACGAACTCCCTTAGAGATACCGGTTCATGGGTTGACGCATTATAGATTTTACGGTGTTTTTCCAAGGTAATAGATTCCTGAATTATTTTCGCAAAGTCTTCCGAAAAAGTATTTGTAAATAAGGATTTACCTCTATCCGGCATCAGAAAATTATCTTGTTTCTTAGCACGGTATAGCCAGTAGTAAAATCTGTCTGTAGGATCATATCTACCGTAGATCAAGGATGGTCTGAATATTATCGTATCAAGCCAATCCAATGATAATAATATACGTTCGCATTCTGCTTTTTTGTTTCCGTAATAATTCATGGGATTTTTATCAAGCCTCTGCTCAGGAGTACACTTTTCTGTTTCCACTGACTCATCTATGGGTGCATTCAATTTTTCCATCTGTTCGAAGGAATATGCATTACCGGTCGATATAAATATATACCTCCCTACTTTTCCTTCAAGTAATTCGGCGATCATTTCAATATTATCCGGAAAGTATCCCGTAAAATCAACGAGTGTATCCCAGTCAGTGTTCACGATCTTCAAAATATCATCGGTATTGCGGTCACCTTTGATATGATTAACTTCGGGGAATATACCGGGATTGGTTTTTCCTCTGTTGAACAGAGTAACTTTATCATCTGTTTTTATAAGACTTTCGGTAAGTAACCTTCCAACAAAACCTGTACCGCCTAGTATTAATATGTTTTTCATTTTCTATCCTTAGTATTCTGTGATTTTAAGAGTTTGTATTCTATTTTTCAATACTTTAGTGTTTTTATTTAACATGAAAGATTCATTATCCTTCATATATCCAGAATCCGAGAAAATAAGATGGTAAAATTAATAAACGGTAAAATTGAAAGCAGATGAGGGCAATTATTCCTGTAACTGCACCATCGTCCGTTCAGAGATACCTGAACAGCCATAACCCTTATAGCTTATAAGGCAAGATATTGGAAAATCAAACCGTTAGATCTACAAATTTAAATGCCTTACCATCAAATAAACCCTTATCGCTGAGTTTAAGTTGCGGTATCACGAGCAGAGCCATAAAAGATAAGGTCATATAGGGGGCGTTAAGTTTGCTTCCCAGATCTTTAGCCAGTTTATCCAGCTGTGAATATTTTTTTGCTGTGAGATAGCCATCATCATTGGTCATAATTCCGGCAACGGGCAGAGAAAGAACCTCTGTATTTCCATCATATGCAACGGATATCCCGCCTTTTGATTTAATGACTACATTTACAGCACTGCAAATTTCCCTATCCGTAACGCCAACCGCAATAATATTGTGTGAATCATGTGCTACACTCGATGCGATGGCTCCTTTTTTTAATTCGAAATTTTTTATAAACCCGACAGCGGGTTTTGCATCATGGTATCTATCAACAACAGCTATCTTCAATATATCATTTTCAGGATCAGACTCAAGCTTACCATAAGATGATTTTGGATTAATGTGAAGCTCATTAGTGACCAGCTGACCGTCAAGTGCTTCGATAACGCGAACTCCCGGCACAACAGGAACACCGTCATTGGTAATAAATAGCTCTTCTTTAATAATAAAATCTTCGGGAGTTTTGAGCAATATATCAAAATTATTTAATACTTCTGCATTAACATGTTCTATCTTTGTTATGTTATCCTCAGCTACTAACTGTCCCCTGATATAAGTTTGAATTACTTTAAACTCATTAAGGTTATTTACAACAATGAAGTCCGCTGGATCATCAACTCTTAATAAACCTACATCAAGCTTATAATGAATAACGGGATTTAAGCTTGCACACCTCAGAACATCGATTAAATCATATCCTCCGGCAACCGAACGCTTCACCATCTCATCTATGTGGCTTACAACAAGGTCGTTTGGATGTTTATCGTCACTGCAGAACATAACCGTTTCCGGATGAGATTTTATGAGTGTATACAGAGCCCCGTAATTTTTCGCAGCAGAGCCTTCCCTGATTAGTATTTTCATACCAAAATTTATCTTATCCAGGGCTTCATCGAGAGTAAAACACTCGTGGTCGGTTGTAATTCCGGATGAAATATAATTCTTCGCATCCTCCCCTCTTAATCCCGGTGCGTGACCGTCTATAGGTCTGCCAAATTGTTTAGCAATGTTTATTTTCTCCATTACAGACGGATCTTTAGACAGTACCCCCGGATAGTTCATCATTTCACTCAGGAATAGAAGCTTATCTTTGGTAAAGAGCTCTCTTATATCCGATGCGGTAATCTCGGCACCCGATGTCTCAAATGATGTTGCCGGCACACATGATGATGCCCCAAAGTAGAATTTGAACGGGACTTTCTTTCCGTTGTCTATCATATAACGAATACCCTTAATACCAAGTACATTTGCTATTTCATGCGGATCGGAAACAACTGCAACTGTCCCGTGAACCACAGCCAGCCGTGCGAACTCTGACGGCACTAGCATCGAGCTTTCTATATGCACATGCGAATCTATGAACCCCGGGAGGATATAATTATCCTGGCTGGAATTACTATCCTCTTTTATATTCTTTATCTTTCCATCATCTACTTCAACCGTTCCTTTGAATATCCTGCGGTTTATGATGTCAACAATGTTACCGGAAATGATAAACTGATTACTCATATATATTTTCTTTATAGCTTCTTACCCTCACTTCAACAACACCATCCTTCTTGTTTCGGTAAAATCTCCAGTACTTAGGGTATATATATATACTCCGCTAGAAATGGAATTTGCGTTGAAAACCACTTCATAATTCCCCGGCTGCAAATCATCATTTACGGGTACTGCAACCTGTTTTCCGCGAATATCATATATTTTTAGTTTCACGTGAATCACTTTTTGATTGCTATTCGCCGGAATCTCAAATTTTATTTTCGTAGACGGATTAAAGGGGTTCGGATAGTTCTGGCTCAATGTATATTTCACCGGTACTTCATTACCTAACTTTTGTACAAATGTCACCCCTCCGTTCGTAGTTTTCAGTACTTTACCATACCAGGTTGAGATATAACCCGTAAGGGAGGAAGTAAAATATATACTCGTTAATATTTCAGTTAAGCCTGAAATTTGCTCTGACCAGTTCGCTCCTGCATCGGTTGTATAAATTATAGAACCGTTCCATCCGCAGGCATACCCTGTATTGACATTCACAAAATATTCAGCCATCAGAGCGTTCGAACCGGCTGTGCTGATCGTCCAGTTTGCTCCTGCATTGGTTGTTTTAAAAAACCTATTCTGGCTGGTTACACCATAACCTGTCTGGTCATCTATAAATTGTATTTGGTTCATATCTTCGAAATTCTGGAACACAGTACTAAGGGGTGTCCAGTTAGCCCCTGCATTGGTGGTCTTTATGATTATTGCAGAACCTGAAATATAACCTATGTTTTCATTTCGGAAAAATATGTAAGATAAAAGATTCTGAGCAGGTATAATATAATTCAAAGTCCAGTTGGTTCCCGCGTTGGTGGTCTTAAGGATATGACCATAACTGCCTGCAGCATAACCTGTATATGAATTTACAAACTGTAATCCCCAGAATTGAATCGAATCGTTCGTTTGTAAAGTAACCCAATTTTGTCCGCCGTTCACCGTTTTTATTATCAAACCATTATTCCCGCCGATGTATACCGTATCAGCACTTATGCACCACATA
>JBEKSX010000025.1:0-32100 GCA_049516635.1 Ignavibacteria bacterium
CATACCGGATGCATTCTCTTTCGAATCGGCAAGAACCCTGCCGGAAAGATCGATCAGTGTTATTCTTGTATCTGTGATCTTCCCGTATTTATCGAGTATGTGTGGATCAACGGAATCGTAATTGACACCGATCAATTCTTCTCTGATAACCTCAGCCTTTAATCTCAGTCCATCGGAAGTTTTAGCGTGATAAAAATCTTTGAACTCGCGGGTGGAGTATACCCCGAATATTATGAGCGAAATGGATATGAGTATCAGGTTGGTGAAAAATATTTTCCAGAGAAATTTCTTTTGGAACACTTAGCTTATCTCCTTAAATTTGTACCCCACTCCCCTTACAGTTTCAATGTATTCTGTTTCAGAACCGAGCTTCTTTCTCAATGAAACGATGTGCACATCTACGGACCTGTCGGTCACCGTAACCCCGTCACCTCTTGCCGCATCGACTATCTGGTACCTTGTCATAACCCATCCCGGTTTTTTAGCAAGCGTGAGAAGTATTTGAAATTCGAGGTGTGTCAGCTCCACCGGCTTGCCCTTGACCGTTACTTCATGCCTTCCGGTATGGATAATAAGATCTCCCCTTTCAATTACGGGTTTTTCTTCCTCGGCTTTCAAAGGTTTTCTCCGGAGGGTTGCTTTCACAATAGCGAGCAGTTCCCGCGGGCTGAACGGTTTTGTGACATAATGATCTGCGCCTATCTCAAGCCCTGCCACCCTGTCAGCTTCTTCTGCTTTAGCAGTCACCATTACGATAGGAATATGAGCCTTCTGTTTATCGGCTTTTATCATTTTGCACAGATCAAGGCCGTCCACACCCGGAAGCATCAGGTCAAGGATTATCAGGTCATAATCGTTCCATTTAACAAGCTCGAGTGCATCTTCTCCGCTCGTCGATGTTTTCACCCGATAGCCGTTCTTTGACAGGTTATAATCTATTAATTCCAGGATATCCTTTTCGTCATCTACTACGAGTATATTTTCTTTCATTGTTATTTTAACAGATATTTTTGTGTTAAAATTAACCCGTCTTTGTTAAAGTAATGTTAAGGTAATATTAGAATTTAACTTCCGTAAAAATAATCTATTTTCTCTATTAAATATGTGAAAATATTTTAATCCTGGCATCTCCTCGGAAAAAAGTTACGGTTTTGGTAAATTCTTAAGTACAGTAATTATGACATTAATCATTTTATTTAAGCTATCGGTGAACTTATTTTTGTATATACTTATCTATTATATAGTATATATGACCGTAGAACTAAATATTCTTCTTCTCACAGCAGCTTCGATAGCCTTTTTTCATACCATATTCGGACCTGACCATTATCTGCCCTTCATTGTGATGTCTAAATCAGGTGAGTGGTCGAAAAATAAAACTTTCTGGGTCACCCTGCTGTGCGGAATAGGACACGTCGGCAGCTCTATAATAATAGGGCTTATTGGTATCTTATTCGGCATCGGCCTTTCGAAACTCGTATTCATCGAGTCATTCCGTGGAGACATTGCCGCATGGGTACTGACCGCATTCGGTTTGATGTATTTTATCTGGGGAATGCGGCGTGCTTATAAAAATAAACCTCATACACATCTTCATTCGCACGGGGATGGTGTTTTCCACACTCATACACATATACACAGGGAAGAGCACTCGCACATTCATATTGATGAAAAGAAACCTTCTATGACACCATGGATCTTATTTACAGTATTCGTTCTCGGCCCATGCGAACCTCTTATTCCTCTGCTCATGTACCCGGCAGCAAGAAACAGCATACGCGAACTTGTTATGGTAATCCTGGTATTCGGGTTTATCACAATCAGTACCATGCTATCGGTTGTATTTATCTCCATCACGGGGATTAATCTTTTACCCATGCAGAAGCTCGAACGTTACACACACGCACTTGCAGGAGCGGCAATATGTGTTACTGGAATTGCGATCACCTTACTGGGACTCTAATAAGCAATATTTTTCAGGTACCCTGATGATATTTCCCTTTATAGGGAAAAACCATCGGGACCTTTTTCTTATATTCCAGGTACTCCTGTCCGAGCCTTTTTTCTATTTCGGGTTCCTCAACATATTTTAACTCGAGTATATGGATAATAATATATAACGGGGTGAAAATAAATACGGAGAGCGCAGAACCTGCATGAAAGCCGAGCCCAAACATCAGCAGGAATAACCCGGTTGTCATGGGATTCCTCGTATAAGCAAATGGTCCCGTAGTGACTAGATTCGGCGGCGGGTTGAACGGAACCGGTGTTCCCTTAACTTTCCTGAAATGTACATTCGACCAGATAACGAGAAAAAATCCCAATAGCATCAACGGGAACGAAACAATGTAGCGTGCCGTATGATGGATGAACCTGTGTATACCCAGATATTGTCCGAGCCATACCGGGACAATTACAAACAGTGCAGTAATGATAAGAAAGAAGGAACCTGCAAGAATAGTATATTTCTTCTTAAGCTCGCTGCTGCCCGTTGCTATGCGATTGAACTTATTAATAAGGTTTTCACTGATCGTCATAAACAGTGTATTATTTTGTTTAAAAGTTAACGATTCCGGTGTATTCTAAACTTACAGGAAGTCCTGCCGGGTTTTCAGCAACTTCTCTGAACTTGATTACAGGCTTTCCAGGATCTCATCTATATGCCCATCCACCTTCACCTTATTGAATATTTTCTCTATCTTCCCTTTTTCGTCTATCACATAGGTTGTTCTTTCGATACCCATGTACTTTCTGCCGTACATACTTTTTTCTTTCCATACGCCGTAATCTTTCAGCACCTTCTTTGTTTCATCGCTTAAGAGGATAAAAGGCAAATCGTATTTATCCTTGAATTTCTTGTGTGAATCGACACTGTCCGCGCTTAACCCTATCACAACCGTGTTCTTCTTTTCGAACTTTTTCACGTTATCCCTGAAGTCACATGCTTCTGCAGTACATCCGGAGGTCATATCCTTAGGATAAAAATACAGGACCACTTTCCTGCCTTTGAAATCCTTAAGCTTTACGTACTCACCTTTATCAGATGTTAGGTTGAAATCGGGAGCCGGATCTCCAATCTTTAACATATTAATACATCCTTTCTTCTTTAAAGAGCCGATACTGCTTTTTTAATAGCATCAATATTTACCATATCACCGGGTGTAGGAGTGATCTCAGCGTATTTAATGATCCCGTTCTTGTCTATCACAAATGCCGAACGCTTTGCGACTCCCCTCATGCCGTGTGCAAACTCAGGAAGAAGGACGTCATATCTCCTTACCACATCCTTGTTGAAATCGCTGAGGAGAGGAACGGTTATGTTATTAGCTTTTGCAAAAGCTTTCTGAACGAACGTTCCGTCAACGCTGATACCGAGTACTTCGGCATTGAGTCCTTTGTACAGCTCAAGACCATCACTGAATGTGCACATTTCCTTTGTACACACCCCGGTAAATGCCTGCGGGAAGAAAAGAAGTACTACATTCTTTATTCCTTTGTATGAATTAAGATCAATTTCGACAGGTTCTTCAGAGGGTGTAAACGATGTTAATTTAAAATCGGGAGCTTTATCTCCAACTTTTAGTGCCATGATATAATTATCCTTTCTGTTATTTATTATTTATTTAGATATCAATAGCTTCTCCGTACGCATCCGCAGCAGCTTCTTTAACTGCTTCGGCCAGCGTCGGATGCGAATGTATTGTTTTTATTATCTGCTCATGCGTGCTCTCCAGCGATTTAGCAAGCGTAAGCTCTGCAATAAGTTCCGATGCCTCGCTTCCGATAATATGAGCGCCCACAAGACCGTCGTATTTCGCATCAAAAATTACTTTCACCATCCCGACCGTTTCACCTATCGCCCTGCCTTTGCCGCTCGCTGAAAATGGAAACTTACCAATCTTTATATCAATTCCTTTTTCGCGTGCTTGTTTTTCCGTGAGACCGACCGAAGCAACCTGGGGCTGGCAGAATGTTACTGCCGGAACACATGAGTAATCAATGTCAGGAACAGGCAAGCCCTTAATCTTTTCGATGCAATTAATTGCTTCGGCTGATGCAACATGAGCCAGCCATGGTGCACCTATCACATCACCTATAGCATAGATACCATCTACATTAGTCTTATAATTCTTATCGACTTTTATGAAACCTTTCTCGGTAACTACGCCCATCTTTTCAAGACCGAAATTTTCTATGTTGCCGGCAAACCCGATTGCGATAAGTGCGATATCGGATTCTATCTCACCTGAAAATTTTCCCGATACTTTTGTTTTTACTATTTCCTTATTACCGGATCTTTCTACTTTAACGGACTCAACCGTTGTTCCTGTATGGAACGTAATACCAAGCTTCCGGTATTCACGTGCAAGCGTATCGCTTATCTCTTTGTCTTCGACAGGAAGAAGCTGGTCAAGCATTTCAACTATCGTTACCTTGGTCCCGAACGCATTAAAGAAATAGGCAAACTCGACACCTATCGCTCCCGCTCCTATGATGGTGACCGATTCGGGACGCTCATCGCTCACAATAGCCTCAAGGTATGAGAGAACCTTTTTCCCGTCTATCTGCATATTAGGAAAGCTCCTCGCTCGGCATCCTGTGGCAACAATTATATATTTAGAAACTATCTCATCTATAACTTTCCCTTCAGATGACACTTCAATTACAGTTTTGCTGTTCTCTTTTTTTATTTTACCGAATCCTGCGATATAATCTATCTTGTTCTTTTTCATGAGATACTGGACGCCCTTTTCGGATTTATCCGCTACATCGCGGGAGCGTCTTATCACACTTTTAAAATCGAATTGTACGTTTTCACTGGTTATACCGAACTCTTTGGTTTTTTTCAGGAGATGCATCAATTCGGCAGCTTTTAGGAGTGATTTTGAGGGAATACAGCCCCAATTCAGGCATATACCGCCGAGCCGCTGATATTCAACAATAGCTGTTTTGTAACCGAGCTGGGCAGCCCTGATAGCAGCGGTATAACCACCGGGACCGCCGCCTAACACTGTAATATCGTATTCTTTTTGAGCCATTTCACTTAATATTTATTATTATTCAAATAGAACGCTAACTTAGAAATAAAATTCTCGTAACTCAATGATAAAGGAAGTTCTAAAAGTAATAACAATAATTGGTTTCATATAATTTCCATAAGTATATAAAAATGTTTAACTTAGTTTGTGCCTACCCTACCCCATTACTTAAGTAATGGTAAGTAATAAGATAAGCCGGAATCGCCATTTTTTGATTACCTAAGTAATGATTACTAAGTAATGAAATAGAAAGCAAAGTAATCATATCGAGAAAAAGTAGATTCATTTAAAAAACGAAATTTTGTTAATTTACAAATATTATATTAACACCCGGTTGTTGTCAGGCAGTGTTGATCTAGTCAAAAAAAAGTTAAAAATCGCACGGAATCATATGAATACTACCGTTTGCTTGTACAATCAACTTGTCTGGAGCTTATATCAAGATTTTTATCGTAGAGACGACCCCGGTGGGTCGTCTCACATGAGAGACGCCTCATCGAGGCGTCTCTACGGAAAATAGAACGCGTGTTCCGAAAGTTTCAATTACAAATATAATATATTAATCTGCAAAAATCAAGGCAAAAAGGAGGGTATAACTGTGAATATCAGGGGTTGTCTGCCACACAGGGCTCCTTCGGAGACCGCTGATTTGAAAGATGTAAATGATTACACGGATTAGTCAGTGTAATCATATAAATCCTTTAAATCTGTGGTTCAGAAGTCGAGATTTATTTCAATAAAACCAGTTTTTTAGTTTCGCTAAGATCTCCCGCTGAAAGGCGGTAAAGATACACACCGCTCGGATAATCTGTTCCATCGAATTCCACCTCATAAGTTCCGGGCTTTAATTGCTGGTTTACGAGTGTGGTGATTTCACGGCCGAGGAGGTCATAGATCGATAATCTCACACTCATCCCCCTGGCCCCCTTCACAAGGGGGAAATCGGGAATATCAAACTTTATCTTTGTTGACGGGTTGAAGGGGTTGGGGTAGTTTTGGGATAAATAAAAGTTATCGGGAACCACGGTGGAGATTTTCTTAATGGCATCAAGTTGTGAATATTTAATTGTTACAAAATCGCCATCGCTGCCGGTAACAAAAATATTTCTTGCTCTGTCTATTGCTATCGAATTTCCATTCGTTGATAATTGAATAGGATAATTCATTTTCCACAGTTGTACGCCATTATATGAATATTTAATTGTTGTGGTAGGTCCATTTGTACCACCTCTTCCGGATATATAAATATTATTTGAGCTATCTACAGTTATCGAATAAGCTATATCGTATGGATTTGTTGATGTGTCCACATATATCCTAACCCACTGTGTATCGCCTGTTGGTGTATACTTTATCGTACAATAATTTGGACCGTTCCCTAGTATGCTGCTTTCACCTGTTACAATAATGTTATCCGAATAATCAACAACCAGATTAAATGCTTCGTCAACATTTCTGCTGTAAGTCTTTACCCATTGCTGGACACCTGTTGAATTGTATTTTATCGTTATGTAATCATAAGGATCTGCAGTATTGGGGTTATAACCCGTTCCGGTGATGTAAACATTGGAAAATCTGTCTACCGCTATTTTATGCGCAATCTCATCTTTATTGTATACACCATAGGTTTTTGACCATTGTTTTACGCCATCTCTATTATATTTCAATACAAGATAATCCCTGACAAATATTACAACATGAGCCGCTCCACCAACATATACGTTTCCTAAGGTATCAAGGGCAATTGATGTAAACTGTGTATATTGATATCCCGGCTCTTCATAAGTTCTTGACCATAGTGTGTCACCATTTGTATTATATTTTATGGTAAAAGATGGCGGGGCTTGATTGCCTGTTATATATACATTTCCAGACTTATCAGTTATTATTGCATAAGGATCATTAGTCTGACCAAGTGCATAATATTTACGAGACCATAAGGAATCACCATATGTATTATATTTTACCAGCCAGGTATAAGCATATGAGGTATTTACATTTCCGCTATAACCCGTAATGAAAATGTTGCTTGATGTATCAATTGCTATTCCTACACTCTCGTTTTCCGGCTGCGCTGCATCATAGTAAATTCTTACCCACTGTAATACACCTAGTGAGTTATATTTTACAGTTGTTGCTACTGTATTCTGTACACCTGTAACAAAGGAGTAGCCTGTAACATAACTGTTGCCCGATTTATCAACAACAATTCCTGCAGAAATATCTGTAAGATTATAAGTGCTGTTATATCTTGCCACCCATTCCTGCGTAACTGGCTGTGCGAAAGTGGTTTGTAATCCGCCGATTGCGGATAATAAGGTTAGTAAAGTAAAAAGAAGTAAAAATTTTTTCACAAGAATTGTCCCCTTTGTAAATATGTACTAATATAGCAATTTATTAATAAATATGTCTCTCAATAGGGGAAGCACCTTCGGCGCTCACTCGAAATGGAATTTCGAGTTACAATGAAATCAGAAGTTGAGGTGGAAGTTGAGTTTGTATTGCCTATCGATTCTACCCGAAGTAATTATCTTTTCTTGTTTGACATCGAAATCGAAAAGCTGTGCATCTACGTAGGCATCAACAAAGTTTATTAAATAGACAAGAGCGAAATACCATACAAAATCATCACGCTGGTCGCGGTAAAAATTCCGGAGAGCCTGAAGCGAAGGGTCACCAAGAGGACCTAAAGTTATCTGGCTTGCAGAATACTGATCACGGTAATTCCTGTAGGTCTTATTATTATCGTAATACTCATATCCCAGGTAGGCTGTCAATCCGAGAAGGATGGGGACCTTCCAATATGATTGGTTGTATAACTGTCCCATCCCCGGTACAACAGAAAAAAGCACTGCAAGCCAGGGGGATTTTTTCATTTTAAATTCGGTTTCGGTTTTGGGTGAAGGTTTAACAGTATCTAACTTCACGGAAGTTAATGAATCATGAAGGGTATTATTATTTTGAATGGCAGACGCAGAGCCCTCAAACAAACCGAATGATGAATGACGGGTCTTCAATTTGCAGACATCATTAAGGTGAGGTTCCTGTGCAAATAAAAATGGTACGGTCATTAAATTAATAACCGTACCGAAGAAAAAAACTATGATCCATCCTTTCGGGACCGATATCAGCTTATCCATTTCTACCCCATTATTTGGGCGGTGGTTGGGTCTGGTTCTGGTCAGCGGGTGGCTGATTCGGGTTCTGCTCAGTCGGCTGCTGATTCGGGGTTCCCTGCTGCTGAGGCATTTCAGTCGGAACCTGCTGCTGCGGAAATTGCTGCTGGCCGGAATTCTGTTGAATAATGCTTTCCCGTGTTCCGTTACCTTTATTTATGATCACATTCGTAATAAGTGAAAAAAGCAAGAAAATCGTTGCAAACGCTGTTGTCAGCTTAATAAGAAAATCCGATGTTCTTCTTACACCAAAAACCATTGATGCATCACTTCCACCGAACGTACCTGCCAGTCCGCCTCCTTTTGATGATTGTATAAGCACAATGAACATCAAAAGTATGGCTACCAGAATAATAAAAACCATCAAAACTGCTACCATCTGATAACTCCCGTATTATATATTTAATTTAATAAAATCTTTCCGAATTAATCTACTAGATAATCAAAAGTCTTTGATCAATCAATCTAATATTTCAGTATAATGCTATTCCCAGCCCTGGTTTTCGACGAGCTGTTCAGGCGGCGTATCCCTGAATTTCTTTGCAGGCGCACCCAGATATATTTCTTTTGGCGGCACATTCCTCGTTACAACCGAACCCGCCGCAACTACGGCGTCTGCTCCAATTTCGATACCCGGCAAAATAACTGCACCGCCTCCTATCCTGCCGCCTTTCCGTATCGTTACACCCTTAAAATGCTTAAACCTCTCTTCAGTCCTGCCGAGATAATTGTCATTTGTGGTAATAACGCCCGGTGCTATGAAGCAATAATCTTCTAACAGTGAATACGCTGTAATATAAGAATTTGTTTCCAGCTTACACTTTTTGCCGATAGTGGTGAAATTCTCAACAGTACAGCTTCTGCCGATAATTGTATATTCACCGATTCTCACATCTTCCCTTATCGCCGCAGAATCGGCTATCAGAACATTATTAGCTATTTCACAACCTGTATAGACAACCACCTGTGCTCCTATCAGGCATTCATCACCTATAACTGCTGGGTCATAGGCTTTTGTAGATTTAAAAATGCTTCTTTTTGATCTCAGTGGTTGTTTTCCAATGACGGTATTATCGTCTATTCTGACAGATTTCCCTATACTGGTTCCCTCACGAATCACCACATTATGCCCTATGACACAATCATCACCAATAATGACATTTTTCTCAATAACGGAGAAATTTCCGATAGATAAATTTTTACCTATTTTAGCAGACCCGTCAATAAAATACAGCTCTTTAGGAGCTTGATATTTACCCACTTTAATTTTTGGCATGTTGTATCAAACAATATAGCTATCGGAACAAAGTTTTTCAATGAAAGCTTTTTTACCTATAAGTTGCATTTGTTATACAACTTTTGCATATTTGCATTGAGAATACAAAGAAAACATCATCCCCAATTTTTGACACGAAAGGAGCGGAAGTATTATGAAATTCGTATTCACATCAAGACACTTCAAAGCCCACAACAGCCTCAAAGATTTCGCACAAATTGAAATAGAAAAGATCTCGAAGTATTATGACGGAATAATAAAGAGCGAAGTCATATTGAGCTTTGAAAAGGCTACCAACAGCGTCAAGATCGCTGAAGTGATAATCACTACTAACACCCACACTGTCATAACGGCAAAGGACAGATCCGACGATTTCAAGATCTCCATTGAGGGAGCAATCGATAAAGCCGCATCACAAATAAAAAAACTTAAAGAAAAAATAAAATCAAACCATACGGCAAAACTGACGATTCCATTTGATTACCGTTAACACGATTAACCTTCATATATGAAGCAACTTGAAAAAACCCTAAAGAACGTACAGGAAATAAGGAAAGAAAGCATCAGCGTGGAATATTTTTACCACGCATGCAAAGACAGGTTCAAGCTTTCAAAGCTTTCAGCCGGAGAGATCGGGTTCAAGAACCCGATCAAAGACAGGAACGTCCACAGGCCGGGTCTTGCACTTGCAGGATTCACCGACCTGTTCACCTTCAACAGGGTACAGGTCCTCGGCAACACGGAACTGAGATTCCTTCAGCACCTCACAAAAGCGGAGAGGACAAAAACACTGCAGAACTTTTTCTCGTTCAATATACCGTGCATCTGTATCACATATAACAACAAACCTACGGAAGAGTTTATGGACCTTGCTCTGAAGCACAAGATAGCGGTCTTTGTAACTCCGCACCCTACTACAAAATTCTCGTATTTTATAAGCGACTTTCTTGACGACCAGTTCTCGCCGCAGGTTGCCCTGCACGGCTCATTCGTCGATGTATACGGGATCGGATTGCTGTTCTACGGGAGAAGCGGAATAGGAAAGAGCGAGATAGCTCTTGACCTTGTTGAAAGGGGGCACCGCCTTGTATCAGACGACGTAGTTATGATCTCACGTAAGGGCGAGGGTATCCTCATGGGTTCCGGAACAGACCTCGTAAAACACTTTATGGAAATAAGGGGTTTAGGGATAATCGATGTAAGGAGTATCTTCGGCATACGTGCTATCCGTTTCCAGAAGAGAGTTGAGCTGATAGTAAACCTTGAAGAATGGCACAAGAAAAAAGAATACACTCGCACCGGGCTGGACGAAAGCACGATTAACCTCCTCGGGGTCGACATACCTTTTATAAAACTGCCCATATTCCCGGGGAAAAACATTACCGTAATTTCGGAGGTTATTGCTTTAAACTATCTGTGCAAACATTACGGTTATGATGCAGCGAGAACCCTTGCGAATAAGCTTGACAAGGCACTTCAGCAAAAGGTACACAGAAAAGAACAATATGCAGAATTTGAACGGGCAATAGAATATCTGGAGCACGATTTTGAATAACTTTTCTTTCCTTATATAATGAAAAAATCTATTTTTCTATCCCTCCTCCTCATGAGCTTGTTCTTCTTTTCTTCATGCGGTAAAGATCAGGATAAAGATACATTTTCGGAACTGAAGCAGTATACACTTCCGCAGGTCGATACTTCAGGTGCAGTAGCAGGAGACTGGGTTATCCAGAGGGAGCTATCAGACCCGCAAAAGTTAAACCCCATCACCGTTCAGGATGCTTCGGGGCAGGAATTTTCATATTACGTTTTCGAAAGGTTATTGTGGGCAGCTGACAGGACTATCTATGAACCGCTGCCATGGCTTGCTGAATCACTTCCTGATCTATCCGATGATCATCTTGTATACACATTCAAGCTCAGGAAGAACATTAGATTCTCAAACGGCATACCCATGACCGGGGACGACGTAATATTCACTTTTAAAGCTGCTATGAACCCGCTTGTAGATGATGCCGCTTTAAGAAATTATATCCAGGATCTGAAAAAAGTAGAACTCGCGGGCGGAGATAAATATACGCTGAAGTTTACTATGGCAAAACCTTATTTCAGAGCATCGAGAGCACTGGGTGATATTCAGATCCTATGCAAGCAGGTAGTCGATCCTGAAGGATTAACCGACCACTACACATGGGAGGAACTAAAAGACATAAAGACAGCACAAAAAAATCCTGCTGTTCAGAAATTTGCGGACTTCTTCAATTCCGAAGAAATGAACAGGAATCCTAAATATGTTATTGGTTCGGGTCCTTACATTTTCGAAAAATGGGAAACAGGACAGACTGTAGAGTTCCGTCGGAATCCCGATTACTGGAACAGGGACAGTGCATTCGGCAGGACCTATCCGCAGAGAATAATCGTGAAAATAATACAGGACGAATCGGCAGCAATCGTAGCAGCCAAGAACAATGAAATAGACCTGATGTATGTTATGAAACCGGTTGATTTCGTGAAGACGATGGCACATCCCGAACAGTTCAAGATGAAGAATGCCGATCCCACCGAACCAAGGTTCGATTATATCGGATGGAATATGAACAGCCCGCTTTTTAAGAGCATGAAGGTTAGGTTAGCCTTATCATATCTTGTTGACAGGAAAACCATAATAGATAAAATACATTTCGGAATGGCTGTTCCGATCGAAAGTCCGGTATACTTCGAAGATAAGAAACATTTTAATCCGGACCTCCCGCTCATTCCCTATGATCTCGAAAAAGCAAAGCAATTGCTGGCCGAAGAGGGCTGGATAGACTCTGATGGAGACGGGGTTCTGGACAAGATGATAGACGGGAAAAAAGTCGATTTCAAATTTACTTTTTTGCTTAATACTAATGAATCGAGAAAACAGGCAATACTTGTTGTCATAGACGCATTAAAGAAAGTCGGCATCCAGGCTGATGTACAAACTCTTGAATGGGCAGTATACCTTGATAAGACAAAAAAACATCAATTCGATGCTACCATGGGAGCATGGATACTTACCGACTATCCTCCCGATGAATACCAGCTGTTCCATTCATCGCAGATCCAAGGTGAAGGAAGCAACTTCATAAGCTACAGGAATGATGAAGCGGATAAGATAATGGTAAGCTACAGGACCGAATTTGATGAGAATAAAAGAGTTGACCTGATAAAACGATTGCAGAAAATCTTATATGATGACCAGGTCTACACTTTCCTCTGGACTCCCAAAGCTAAATACCTGTATGGTGAAAGATTTAGGAACGTCAGATGGTACCCTACACCCCTTACCTCCTACCAGCTGACCGAATGGTGGGTTCCCGCTAATTCGAGAAAATACCAGTCACCTGATTAAATTAAAGGTAGTATAAATTAGAATATTGTATTTATTAATACATTTCGTGAAATTCGCTAATGGAATAAAATAATTTTATACAAAAATGAAAAAGCATAAATTAAATATCATTAATATACTTCTTCTTTCAATTTCGATAATTTTTATATTCAGTTCCTGCGGAAAGGACGAAAAGACGGTCACAGATCTGAACAAAGGCGATAACACGGTAGCACCATGGGATACTGCCGGAGCCATTACTGGTGACTGGGTAATAATGAGAGAAATGGCTGACGCAGAAAAGCTCAATCCCGTAGTAACCAACGATGCATCAGCAGACCAGGTAGACGTCCTGATATTCGAAAACCTCAATAATGTAGATAACGAAACATTCGAACTGATGCCCTGGATCGCATCGTTACCGGAAATATCGGATGACCATCTGTCCTACACATATCATCTAAGTAAAGATGTAAAGTTTTCGGACGGTTCTCCTTTAACGGGAGTAGATGTGATATTTTCCATGAAAGCGATCAAGAACCCGTTTGCCGATGATGCTGCGTTAAGAAATTATTATGAATCCTTAAAAAAGATTGAGCTCGTAAACGGGGACCCGTATACTATAAAAGTCACGATGTCTAAGCCTTACTGGAGAGCTATATATTCCAACGGCACTTTCCCAATTCTGCCCAAAAGTATTCTCGATCCTGAGGGACTGACCGATAAATACGATTGGAGCGAATTAACAGATTATAAGATTGCAGAGAAAAATCCTGTGATAAGAAAATTCGGTGACTTTTTAAACACACAGGAAGTTTCAAGGGAACCGAAATACGTTGTAGGTTCAGGTCCCTATATGCTCGAGAAATGGGAAACAGGACAAGCTTTAAATTTAAAGAAGAATCCTAATTACTGGGGTAAAAAATTAAGTCCTGCCTACCCTGAAAAGATCATTTTCAAAATAATACAGGATAAATCGGGCGCGATAGTCTCTGCAAAGAACAATGATGTTGATGTTATGTACGTGGAAGACCCCACCGATTTTTATAAGAATATGCAGGACCCGGGAAAATTCCATCTGCAGAAAGCCACACCTTTAGAACCTGTATTCAGTTATATCGGCTGGAATCAGAAAAACCCGTTGTTTGCAGATAAAAGAGTAAGAATGGCACTGGCATATTTGATAGACAGAAAAACGATCATTGATAAAATAAATTTCGGGATGTCAGTTCCGATACAGTCACCGGTGTTTTATAAAGATAAAAAATACCTGAACACAGATCTCCCGGAGATACCTTACGATCCTGAGAAGGCAAAACAGCTTCTTGCAGAAGCCGGGTGGAAAGATTCTGACGGTGATGGAGTACTTGACAAAATTGTTGATGGTAAGAAAATGAATTTCAAATTTACATTCCTTAACAACAACAATCCAGTAAGGAAACAAACCCTGCTGATAATAATTGATGCAATGAAGAAGATCGGAATCCAGGCAGACCTGCAGGATCTCGAATGGTCCGTGTATCTGGATAAAACAAAAAAGCACGAATTCGATGCAACACTCGCTGCATGGCAGCTAGGTGTTTTGCCCCCCGATGAATACCAGATATGGCATTCTTCACAGGCACAGGGCGAAGGCAGCAATTACATAAGCTTTATCAATGCGGAGTCGGATAAAATTTTAGAGGACTTCAGAACAGAATTCGATGAAGCAAAGAGGATCGAAATGCTGAAGAAGTGGCAGAAGCTCATCTATGATGAACAGCCATACACTTTCCTCTGGAGCCCGAAAGCAAGGTATATTTATAATGACAGGTTCAAAAATACTAGATGGTATAACAGGGGCAACAGCCCGGCATTGAACGAGTGGTGGGTACCCAAATCATTGCAGAAATACACCCAGTCAATGAACTAAAAGTTTTATACTAATATTATTCCAGGCAACCGAAATGACAGAATATGTAATTAAAAGAATATTGCTCTTCATTCCTACGCTTATAGCGATCACTTTGATCACATTTGCGATTTCGCATCTGGCACCGGGAGACCCGACCGAGCTTAAGGTGGGCGTAAGCCAGGAATCGATGAAAGCAGATGAAAAGAGCCAGCTTAACGAACAGGCTAAGAACTACTACAAACAGAAATGGGGACTTGACAAACCTCTATATACCCAATATTTTATCTGGCTTGGTAATATGGTCACGGGTGATTTCGGTAACTCTTTTGTGGATAACAGACCTGTGATGGGCAAAATAATCGAACGCCTGCCCGTAACGATACCTATAAGCTTGATAACAATTTGCCTATCGTACCTCATAGCAATACCGATAGGTATATATTCTGCCGCTAGACAATACAGCTTCTGGGACAGATTCTCAACTTTTGTACTTTTCCTGCTTTATTCACTGCCTACATTCTGGATCGCCACCATGGCAATCATTTTTCTGGCTAATGTGGAGTACCTGAAGATATTTCCGACCTCAGGACTTACTTCGCTGGGCTCGGATAACTGGCCTTTCTTCGAAAGGATGTGGGACAGGGTTTGGCACCTTATACTTCCCATTTCTATCTATGCTTACGGAAGCTTCGCATTTCTATCGAGACAGATGAGAGGAAGCATGCTCGAAGTTATAAGACAGGATTATATCCGTACGGCACGCGCTAAGGGATTGAAAGAAAAAACTGTTATTCTTAAACATGCCCTGAGAAATTCTTTGATTCCCATTATCACGCTGTTCGGCGGAATTTTCCCCGCACTGGTAGGAGGCAGTGTGATAATAGAAACAATATTTAGTATTCCGGGCATAGGGCAGCTTGCTTTCCAGGCACTTATAGCAAGAGATTACCCATTAATTATGGCAGAACTTGTTATGGCGGCAGTGCTGACGCTCATCGGCTTGCTTATGGTTGATATTCTTTATGCTTTTGTTGACCCGAGAATTGCATTTACCAAAAAATCAACTTAGATTAATTACTGATAAGATTTTTTCAGGAGTTAAATAATAAATGAACAGAGTGACTGAAGAAATAAAAGAAGAAAAAGCTCAGAAGGATGAATCCACATACTCAGATACAGGACGCGAAGTAGGACAGAGCTACTGGTCACTTGTTAAGCACCAGTACAGAAAGAACACACTGGCGATGGTGGCACTATATGCCGTAATAGCTTTGATACTGCTTGCACTGCTGGCAGATTTTTTGGCAAATAACAAACCGATATACTGCAATTATAACGGAGTTACTTATTTCCCTATCCTGAAACAATACGCAGTAGATCTTGGTATTTCGAAATGGGAGCCGGAGCTTCTGAATGTAGACTTCAAGGCGCTTGATCTAAAGTCTTCTATATGGCCCCCGATCAAATTCTATTATTCGGATGTAGATCTCTATAACAGCGCAACCGGACCTTCAATAGCAACAGGACATTTTCTTGGTACAGACCAGATAGGAAGGGACGTTTTGAGCGGTCTTATACATGGAGCCAGGATATCTCTTGCGGTGGGATTTGTTGCGGCAGGCATTGCTGTTATCATTGGTGTTATACTGGGTGCTATAGCAGGCTTTTACGGGGGAAGGATCGATCTCGGTATTATGAGGTTTATTGAGATAATGATGCTGTTTCCTTCATTCTTTCTCATTATCACTATAGTAGCTCTGTATGGTTCCAGCATCTGGTTCATTATGATGGCCATAGGCTTAACAACGTGGGAAGGTGATGCCAGGCTGATAAGGGGTGAGGTACTTAAAGTGAGAAATATGGATTATATCACAGCTGCAACTTCCATCGGATTACCGAACCGGAGGATCATCTTCAGGCATGTATTACCAAATTCGTTGGCGCCTGTATTGGTTTCCGCAGCATTCGAAATTGCTGGAGCGATCCTTATCGAAGCAGGCTTGAGTTTTTTGGGATTTGGGGTAAAAGCTACTGTCGTAACTTGGGGTTCCGTACTGCAATCCGCAAGGGGTGCAACCAGTTCATGGTGGCTTGCAGTGTTCCCCGGCTTTATGATATTTATCTCTATTGTTGCATACAGTCTGGTGGGTGAAGGTTTAAGGGATGCATTAGACCCGAGACTTAGAGATTAGGTATTAAAGAAACTAAATTAAAAAGTTTTCAATTATTATATTAACCAAAACGGGAGGAATTCAATATGGTTTGGACTCTGGAATTAGCTTCTTATCTTGATGATGCACCGTGGCCTGCGAATAAGAATGAGTTGATTGATTACGCACAGAGGACCGGAGCACCTCAGGAAGTTATTGATAATCTTAAGGAGTTAGAAGATTCTGAAGAACCATATGAAAGTATAGAAGAAATATGGCTCGATTATCCTACGAAAGAAGATTTCTTTTATGACGATGAGGAAAAAGATATCTAATTTTCTTTCCCTTCACATATAATTTACACCCGGCTTTTCTAAGGCTGGGTTTTCTTTTCATTTAGGTGATTTTTAGAGCCATTAACTTATCCTCCTCAACTTTTGCATAATGCATTTCACAAAGAACTGGAAATTTCTTGTTTTATCTGTTTTTGTAATTATTCTATGTTCCAACCGGGAGGTTCTAGCCCAGAGAAGAACCGATTTCCCCGACAGCTTGCGTATACAATACACCGTAGATGACATTACATTTGAATTCAAAACTTCCGAAACTCTGGATAAGAACTCTATCCTCTACATTCTATCACTTCAAAAAGACCAGGTTTTTAAGCGCAGAACATTTGAAGAGGACAGGCTGAGGATAAAAAAATATTACTTCGACAACGGTTTCTTTGATGTTGTTGTAGATACATCCGCTCAATATGACAATGAAGCAGAGACGGTAATCGCAAACTTCATTATTATTGAGAACGGAAGATACACGTTCGATAAAATTACGATTCTCGGTTTAAATAAGGTCTCTCCAGATGTACTAGGAAGCATCAATAAGAGCCTGACATTAAAGACAGGCGATTTTTATAATAGAGATGCAATTATAGCGGAAACCGGCATTATCCTCGGGATCCTTCAGGACAACGGTTATTTCTACGCAAGCCTTGATACTGCAAACGGAACAATAGTTTCAAAGTATCCCACGGGAAGCCAGGGGTACGGGAACAAAGTTAATCTCCAACTTTCATTTATCGGGGCCGATAAACAGTACCATTTCGGAACCACGAAGATAAATATAAAGGATAACAAGTATGGACTCAAAGATGATCTGATTATAAGGGGTTTATCTTATAAACCCGGAGATCTATACAGCAAGACACAGATCTCTATCAGCGAAAGGAACTTTTCCAATATTTCTATCGTGCAGAGCGGAAGGATATTAATCGACACATTGATGGACAGTTCCAGCACTATAAATTTAAAGGTGGAAATAACACTTAACAAAAAATATGAGGTAACACCGAACCTGGTTGCAGTAGATATAGACAACCTGTTCTTCGGCGGCGCGGGAATCCAGTATTTTGATAGGAATTTTTTAGGCGGGGGCAGAACCTTCCAGATCGGTGTGCAGGGTTATTTGCACTCAAAGGATATCAACAGGGTAGATTTTTCGTCAACCGTATTTCAACCGTATTTATTCAATTACAGGATCACAGGTACGTACAATTTAAAATTTATATTTTACAATTTCGATAAGAGCCTTCAATTTACCACCATTCAAAACCTCTTCAGATTTTACTATATCATTGCTCCCTATACATTCTATAACAGTGCATATTCCGATATCACATTCGACCTTTTGAGGACAAAGTATAAAGAAACCGTGATCAGCGGCACAGATACATCTTTATCGGGGACTATCACGAACCAGATGAACTCGATAATCGGATTTACTATAGTCCATGATAACACAAATGATGTATTCAGCCCGACGAAAGGCTTATACCATTCAATTACGCTGGAAAATGCAGGATTACTGCCGAGGTTAGTTAGTATACTTAATTCCAACATCAGTTATTCACAATACTTTAAAATTTATCTCCTGAATAAAATATTCCATGACATTACGGGAGGCAAGGCAACGCAAATAGTTGCGGGACAGATCAAACTCGGAGATATTATCGAATACGGTAAGGGGGCTAATGTGGTGCCAGTTGCTCCATTATATAAATTTTTCAGCGGAGGTAGCAGCAGTCTGAGAGGATGGAATGCAAAAGAAGGCGGGATACTGGAATCACCGGAAACGGGGGGAACCTTTCTGTTCGAAGGCTCATTGGAAATGAGATGGAAAACCTTCGCAATGAATCAGAACTTTTTTAAAAATATCTGGACGGTGTATTTCCTCGATTTCGGAAACGTTTGGGAAAAAGATAAGTATTTCCGCTTCAGCCAGATAGCTCTTGCGGTCGGATTGGGCATAAGATATGACACGTTTATCGGACCCCTGCGTTTAGACCTTGGATTTAAACTCTATGACCCGACCGCTGAACAAAACAAGAAATGGCTTTTCAAAGATCTGCACAATACTTTCAAAGATCATAAATTTGCAGTTCAATTCGGATTAGGCAATGCATTTTAAACCAATGTGGAGACCGAACAGTAATGTGGCGTAATATCATAGGTCAGGATAATGCAGTAGCTAAGCTGAGATCCATTTATACCGCCGGCAGGATAGCTCATGCATATCTTTTCTACGGAAATGAAGGAATAGGCAAAGATGCTGCAGCAATAGAATTTGCAAAGCTGATAAACTGTACCAGCGTAAAGAACGAAGAAGCATGCGATAAATGTGACAATTGTAAAAAAATTTCTTCCTTCAGATCAGAATATTTTCATTTCATATGCGCATTGCCTGCAGGAAGATCTGAACAAATAGATTCCGATCCTCTTGAAAAATTGGAATCAGGCGATTACGAAACCTACCTGGAGCAAGTCAAATTCAAATCCGAAAACCCGTACCATCACGTCAATATACCGGGTGCGAATAATATAAGGATAAACAGCATCAGGGACCTGATAAACCGGATCTATTTTACATCGGGCAAACATTTTAAAAAGGTCTTCCTTATCTCGGAAGCCGATAAAATGAAACAGGAAGCAGCAAATGCGCTGCTTAAGGTCCTTGAGGAACCGCCCAGGAACAGCATTTTGATACTGACTACGTCGAAGATCAATGCCTTGCCGCAAACCGTCACCGGAAGATGCCAGAAGATTTATTTTGAACCCCTCCCTACCGCACAAATAAAAGATATGCTGACATCCTCCCTCAAGAACAATTCTATGGTTTCCCCGGAAGAAGAAATAGATCTCGCCGCAAGGTTAAGTACGGGAAGCTATGTACGAGCAATAGAACTTCTCGGACTTGGTATATCCGATATCAGGGAACAGGCGGTAAATTTTCTGGTAGCGCTTCTGAAGGATAACCCGGCAGAAACGGTTTCCATCATAAGAACTGTAACCTCCCGGAATGATAAAGAACGAACAAAATATTTTCTCGTTTTCCTTACTATATGGTTCAGAGACCTGCTATTAATGAAGTATAATGGAAACGCTAACCTGACACCGGATATTTCGAACAAGGACATCGCAGACAGGCTAAGCAGGTTCAATTCCAATTATCCGGATACGGATATTTTTTCCATCATAAATGACATTGAAGAATCTGTGAGACAACTTTCACAAAATGTCCAGCTCAACCTTATACTTATCAATCTTGCCTTTAAATTAAGAAAATACATAAAGTAAGCACTCCAGCATTTTCACGCCAAATTAATTCAATCGATTAAACCTTATCAGTCAGAAATTGTCTAACTAATAAAGGAGAAAAATCGTGCTAAAACTTACAAAATTAATAATAACAGCAATAATATTTATTCTTTTTGCAAGTACATTTGCCCCAGATATTGATGCCAGGCCGAGACATGTTGTTTACCTTGTCAACCCGCATTTAAGAGTTGTGAGAATGGTCAGACCGTTCCACAGATATGTGTGGGTCAGAGGCCATTACAGAGTGAACGGCTATGGTTTTTTGGTTTGGATACCCGGACATAGGGTAAGAGTTTGATCTTATAATCGTTCTATACTTTCTCATAACCTCATAACCCCCGCTGAAGCCTGTCATTAAAATTAGTGGCGGGCTTTAGTTTTAATACACCTTACTATTTTTTTATAAATACCTTTTGTTCACCTATATTCAGCGGAAATATCATATCTGAAAGATTATCCGTTTTAATAATGGACCTCAGGGTTTCCAGCGGCATGTCTGCCTGTGCCTGAGCAAAGTACAATGTACCGTAATGTATCGGTATCATCCATTTTGCTTTGATATCTTTAAATATCATCACTGCATCTGGTGGAAAAGCATGCGTCCTGGTTCCAGTGTTTGTACAATCGGCGCACGGCCCGATAGGGATCATTGCCAGGTCGATATTAAAATTATCACCGATCTTTTTAAACATAACCGTGTCATAGCCAGTATCACCTGCATAATAAACTGTCAGCCCGTTGTATTGAATTATATAGCTTGTGTAAGAATTATCGCCCCATACATAGCCGTCAAGCCCGTATCTTCCTCCCCAATGTCTTGCAAAGACTGTAGTTACAACCACATTGTTGATGGTCCTTCTTTCACCGATATAAGTATGCAGATAACCGTCATCATTTCTCATCCTGATAAATTCGAAATTCATAGAAGGCAAAAATTTTTCGGTCCCTTCCGGGAAAATAAGAGCGGCTCCACTTGATCTATCTTCAAGCATTCCAAGACTGCTCAGGCATAAATGATCGAAGTGCGGATGTGAGATGAGTATAATATCACACCTCGGTATATCATCGGGATCAATGCCCGGATCTACAACCCGCCTTGCCAGTTCGCCAACAGTATTAGACAGGAACGGATCGGTTATAATGACTTTATCGTCCATTTGCAGCAATACGGTCGAGTGTCCTATCCATAGAGCAGAGAGCCTTACATCGGCCTTTATGGGGTCCTTTATTTTATTTGCAACCGCTCTTGAATGCGAAAAAAAGACAGGAACATTTCTGACCGCGATGTAAAAAATATTACAGGAAGTAATGGTAAGCATCAGGATGCACAGCACAAATAATAAATATTTTTTTACATTATTCATAGTTCTGTTTCAAACTAATCAAAAAATAATTCTTTTTCAATTACAACTCTTGCTGTGAATTGTTAAATTTGCACATGGCTAAATTATCCGTTGTAGTTTCGGTATACAATAAAACACGCGAACTTGAACTGCTTCTCACCGGTCTGAGCATACAGAGCTTTAAAGACTTCGAGGTCATTATTGCAGATGACGGTTCCGGCCCGGAGATGAGGAAGTTCATTAATGAGTACAAAAAGAATTCTCACATGGATATTATCCATGTGAGTCAGGATGATATCGGGTTCAGAAAAAATAAGATACTTAATAAAGCGATTATCAATTCCCGGACCGGATATCTCATCTTTATTGACGGGGATTGCATACCTCACATCGATTTTGTAAAAGCACATTACGGCAATATCAAAGAGAACGTAGTGCTGTGCGGCAAGAGAGTAAATTTAAGCATGAAGCTCTCAAATGAAATGACCGTCGATACTATGCTGAATGCAAAATACAAAAAAGTGAATTTAAGCCATTTTATAGATTCATTCAAAAATAGAAAAGAACGTTCTACATTCGTCGAAGAAGGAGTACACCTTAAAAACAGTTTTTTCAGAAAAATTCTTCTGGAAAAAAACCCTCATCTTGTGGGATGTAATTTTTCGCTCCACAAAGAATTGATATTGAAAATAAACGGCTTTGACGAAAATTATACCGGAGCGGGTATCGGTGAAGATTCCGATATTGAATTCAGGCTCAGGTTCATAGGCGCAAAATTTTATTCGTTAAGATACCTGGCTATTTTATACCACCTGCATCATAAGGCAACAAAAGAAGAGGACAGCAATTATGAATATTTCGAACAGGTGAAAAGGAGGAAAGAATATTACTGCTCGAACGGTATAAAAAAGATACCCGCAGGGTCTTAATAATATTTAAAGTATAATCCCGCCGTATACCTACTGGGAGCATTTTGATTGTAATTAAATTTTAACCCGAGCATACCGAAAAAAGAATAAACAGCCGCCTCATATGTTATACCTCCCTTAACAGTATTTTCATTTGTCTTCTGGTAATAGTACCCGCTCCCCAGCGAAAAACTCAGGTATTCCCCCATTTGAACCACAGGAATTACAATTCTTCCCCCGCTCTTGAACATGAATTTTTTCAATCCTGCATATTCGAAATTGCCCGTAATATACTCCGGTTGAAAAAACAGCTCCACCGAACCAGAAAATCTTTTAACCGGGTTTATGTAAAAAAAGTTAAACTTCGAAACATACTTATTCATGTTGAACGAATAGGAGAACGGAATGACCTGCCATTGCAGACCGAATTTTAATCTAGAACTATCCGGGTTCCTGTCTTCAAAGTATGTAATCGAAGGAACAGCCTGAAGGATCGTCCAGGTTGTCCATTTCAAAAAAGGATTCGGCCTCCTGGGCTGAGAATAAATAACATCCTGGCGGGACCATAAAATCAATAAAGCCATGCACAAATAAATTAAAGATTTTTCAAGTACTTTCTTCAATCCGATAAAATCGTTCTAAGTTGATTTAAAAGTATATTTCTATTCTGAAGTTAAAAAGTTATTTTATGTTTTATTAATTTAATATTATAAGATAATTCCTTATACTTTAAAGATAAAGTTTAATTTTCTTCAAAATAAAGAGAGCGAACGAATCAATTAATGTTCGAATATACCGGGGCTATACATATTCATTCAACCTATTCCGACGGAACCGGGAAAATAGAGGATATCGCGCACGCAGCGAAGGATTCCGGTCTGGATTTCATAATGATGACCGACCACAACACATTGCGTCCTAGAGAAGACGGGTACGAGAGATGGCTGAACGATGTTATGGTGATTATCGGTTTCGAGATCAATGATACCGATAATAAAAACCATTACCTTGCCTTCGGGGCCAGCGAAGTTCCGGGAGCATTCATAGTACTTGATAACGGTGAATTAGGCTCAAAGCTGCTTCCTAAAGAGTACGTAAGGCTCATCAATGAGCAGGGCGGTTTCGGCTTTATCGCCCATCCAGATGAAGAGCGGGGTCATATCAGAGGACACAGCGCCTATCCATGGACTCAATGGGATATTGAAGAATTCACCGGTATAGAAATCTGGAACCACATGAGCGAATGGATAGAGGGTATGAACGATGAAAACACACTCCAGCGATTTCTTCATCCGCTTAAGACCATCATCTCGCCACCTCAAAAGACCCTGAAACGCTGGGATATCCTCTCACAGCAAAGACATATTACTGCTATCGGCAGCGTGGACGCACATGCTTTCAGGCAAAATGTCCTCGGCTTTCTGGACGTGGAGGTATTTGCATATAAGATACTCTTCAAATCGATCAGAACCCACGTTCTCGTTGAAGAAGAAATATTAAAGAACGATCCTTCGACTTTTGAACAGGAAAAGCAAAAAATATTAAACTCATTGAGATCGGGAAGATGTTTCATTGCAAACTATTATCACGGTGATGCAAAAGGATTCAGATTCTTCGCTGAATATAAAGGTGATACATACAATATGGGCGATACCATCAATGTCAATAATAAAGAAAAGATCACTCTTAGAGCACTTGTGCCGAAATTAACGAGCATACGCCTTATCCATAACGGCAATATGATCTCGGAAACAACAGCGATGAACAATATCTGGGACATCAGAGAAACAGGTGTTTACCGGGTCGAATGCTGGCAAGGCAACAAAGGGTGGATTTTTTCTAATCATATCAGGGTTAATAATAACGGGACTATAAGTTAATGCCAAACGAACATTATCCGTACAAATCCGATAAACCAAAGAGCAATTGCGGAATATTCGGGATCTACAATCATCCTCAAGCCGCTGTAATGACCTACTATGGACTACATGCACTCCAGCACAGAGGTCAGGAAGCTGCCGGCATCTGCTCCTCGGAATACAACGAGGAAAAAAATAAATACAGGTTCAATATACATAAAGGTCACGGTCTCGCTCTTGAAGTATTTGCAGACCAAAAAGTTCTTACCGAAGTACTCAAGGGATGGTCTGCAATCGGGCACAACAGATATTCCACCACCGGTGCATCGGATTCCCGAAGCAATATACAACCGTTTAAGGTGCATTACCGGGACGGGTATCTCGCACTCTCCCACAACGGGAATTTCACGAACACCAAAGAACTCCGGGATAAACTCCACTCTGAGGGAACCATATTCCAGACAACATCGGACAGCGAAATTCTGCTTCACCTGATAGCAAGGTCCAAAAAGACAAAGCTCATAGATAAAATCCTCGAAGCATGCAGACAGATAAGGGGCGCTTATTCGATGGTCATGATGTCCGATAATAAATTATATGCTATCTGTGATCCTTACAACGTCAGACCTCTATCAATGGGGAAACTTGGTGACAGCTACATTTTCGCATCCGAATCGTGTGCATTCGATATCATTAATGCAGAATATATCCGTCCGGTTAAACCTGGAGAGATAATTGAAATTGATCAGGAAGTGGTCAAAACAGGGAAAGTAAAATCCTATACTATATCAAAGAACGATATTACGAAACATTGTATATTCGAATACGTTTACTTCTCGAGACCGGATTCAACCATCTTCGGAAATACGGTCGATAAAGCGAGAAGAAAACTGGGCAAAAATCTCGCCATCGAAAGACCCGCACCGATCGCTGAAAAAGCGGATAAAAAAGTTGTTGTTATCAGCGTGCCGGACTCAAGCAATACCGCAACCCTTGGCTTTTTAACCGAAGGGATAAAATCCAACCGTTTCATGAAACTCGAGCTCGCCTTGATAAGGAACCACTACATCGGAAGAACTTTTATCCAGCCGGGACAAAATAACCGCGAGATCAAAGTGAAATCGAAATACAATACGGTCAAAGCAGCTTTGAAAGACAGGATAGTGGTCATAGTTGACGATTCGATAGTCAGGGGAACTACGGCTAAACAGCTCGTAAAACTTGTCAAAGAAGCAAAACCGAAAGAAATTCATTTACGTATATCCTCACCTCCTATCATTGCACCTTGCCACTACGGCATGGATTTTCCGTCAAAAGAGGAACTGATCGCGAACCAGTGCGATGCCGATATTGAAAAGATCAGAAAAGAACTCGACGTGGATTCGGTCGAATATCTATCGCTAGAGAAACTTCACGATTCTGTTCCTCACGGTATTGAGAACAACGGGACTAAGATCGGTTACTGTGACGCCTGCTTCAGCGGAAATTACCCCATTCCCATCGAAGAGATAGAAAAACTGGAATTCGAAGATTAGGTTTGTAAGTTATTCCTGCAGCCTGCCCGAAGGTGGGAGGTCTTTGACAGAGAGGAATTACACATCCCTTACCCCTTTATAGAGGGGTTTATTTCCCCCTTAATATTTCCTTTATCACTTCTTCCACAGGCATTTTTTCGAAGTCTGGGGATGTGGCGAACTTCTTTACCATTTTATCCGCTTCGATACGGTTATAGCCAAGAGTTATCAAGCCGGAAATAATCGCCGAAACCTTGCTTAATTCTCCGAATTGCTGCTTGTCAAAACCGCTGTATGCCGTTTCCATCTCACTCTTTGCGAATTTATCCTTCAGCTCAAGTCCCAAGCGCTCGGCGGTTTTCTTGCCGACACCAGAGATGGAAGTCAGAGGGAGGTAATTCCCTTTGTTTATCAGCTCGATAATCTCTTTATAACCTAAAGCGGAAAGGATGCTCATTGCCGTTTTAGGACCTATGCCGGATATTGAAATTATCTGCCTGAAGCATTCTCTCTCGCCTTCATCCGAAAATCCATACAGGACGAATGAGATGGGATTCTCTTTTACGTGGAAATGTGTAATAATTTTTACCTCATCATTTATCTGCGGAAGGGTTTCATATGCAGGCAATGTGATATTTATATTAAATGCCGTACCCCCCGATTCAATTATTATACTCGTGGGCTTTTTCGAAATTAATTTACCTTTGATATATTCCAGCATAAAATTTTCTTCTGTCTAATTAAATTGATCTGCTCAATATTTATTTATTATCTTTTTGGGATTCTGCTCTACAAAATCCTCCCATTTTTGCCTGCTTCGGGTACTGCAGTTGAGAAGCTTATTATGATGGCATACGGCGACTGCTATAGCATCGGATATATCGAGAGGTTTGGGCAATGATTTTATCTTCATAATCTGGCAGACCATATATCTTACCTGCTCTTTGGATGCGGAGCCCGTTCCGACGATGGATTTTTTAACCTCTCGAGGTGAATATTCCGCAATTGGTATTTGCCTGTTAACGGCAGCCAGAATAGATACTCCCCTTGCGTGTCCCAGCTTCAGTGTTGATTGAACGTTCTTGCTGTAAAATGCCGTCTCGATAGCAAACTCATCCGGTATGTACTTTTCTATTACAAGTACAAGTGTATCATAAATTTGTTTTAATCTGAGAGGAAGAGATTTCTTCGGAGATATCTTTATCACGCCGCTCTCTAGCAATTTGAGCCTGTTATTTACTCCTTGTATTACAGCATAGCCGGTAAACAGAGTGCCGGGGTCAACACCGAGTATTATCATAATAATTCAGTGTGAAAGCTTGTAATAATATTCATCCGCTGAATGAAACCATTACTTTTTCGTCTATATCCGCATTTGTAAACACGTTCTGCACGTCGTCATGGTCTTCTAGCGCACTTATAAGCCGTAAGGTCTGTTCGGCTTCTTTACCTTCCACTCTCATTGTGGTCTTAGCAATGAACTGGAGAGATGCTTTTTCTACTTTGAGACCGGGGAGACCGGAGGCTTCCAACGCTTTCCTAACTTTTTCGAGATTATCATGTGAAGTTGTAATATCGAAAAATTCTTCCTCCTGAATGAGGTCATCCGCACCCGCATCCAGTATGACGTTCAGTATATCATCCTCGGAGAAGTTGCCTTTGGGAACGGTAATAACGCCCTTTCTTTCAAAATTCCAGATAACGGCACCGCTTTCCGCAAGGTTTCCGCCGTTGCGCCCCATAAGGTGACGAATTTCGGATACTGTCCTGTTCCGGTTATCGGTGACGGATTCGATGAGCAGAGCTACTCCACCCGGACCGTATCCCTCATAAACAATCTCTTCATAATGGACGCCTTCAAGCTCCCCCGTTCCTTTTTTTATGGCTCTTGTGATATTATCTGCCGGCATATTATTTGACTTCGCATTCTGAATGGCAAGGCGAAGCCGTGGGTTGCCATTCGGGTCACCGCCACCGGTTCTTGCCGCTATGGTTATCTCTTTGATATACTTGGTAAAAGCTTTTCCTCTTGCCGCATCGGTTGCAGCTTTTTTCCTTTTAATAGTTGCCCATTTAGAATGTCCTGACATAATTAAATATATTAATTTAATAATTTAATATCTCTTATTCTCAATTGTGTTTTTGTCCTATCGTTCCAGTGATTCTCTTCCACCGAGTATGCAATGTCTACATGGTCACCCGTTCTGATATCGAATTTGTCAGCATCATCGTTCGAGGGTGACTGGTAGTAGATACAATCGATGACATTGTTTTCCCTCAAACTCCCATTATCCGAAAGGGAATTTCTCACCCTGAAAACGCATGTGGAACCGTTAAAAACTTTCGGTGCACCTACTATCTGCAGGTTACTGCTCATGAATACAGGTGTCATATTACGGGGTCCGAACGGTTCGAAGTGCTTGAGTATTTTTACGAACCTGCTGTCAATTTCATCTATATCTATCCCGGCATCCACCTTTATTTCGGGAATCAGGATATCCCATCCCTCTTTGGAACCCTCTATCATTTTCTTCGCCACTTTGTTAAAGCAAGTTCTGAACTCGTTAATCTTATCGAGCTCCACCTCGAGTCCGGCAGCGTGATAATGCCCGCCGAACTGTACGAGACCGCTGAACTCTTCCGAACAATGCTTCAGGGCATCATACATATTAAAATTATTAATGCTCCTTGCGGAGCCTTTTGCATGTCCGTTGAATGTTGTAAGAATTATGGACGGCCTGTAATACTTTTCCACCATACGAGATGCAATGATACCGAGAACTCCCGGATGCCATTCAGGGTTGTGCAGTACTATGCTGACATCATTCTCAGGCGAAGAACTTTTTTTCAGGTAATCTTCATAGGAGTGCTGAGCCTGTAGATAGATCTCGCTGTCAATTTTTTTCCTATTCATATTTTCAAATTCGAGAACGCTTGCTAAAGTTTCTACTTTGGAAAGATCGTTGCACGTAAGAAATTCAACCGCCCTTGTCGCATCGCCCAGCCTGCCCACGGCATTGATCCTCGGACCCAGAGAAAACACCACGTTCGAGGTTGTAACTTTTTCTGTTTTAAAACCTGCTTTACGCATCAGTGTAACGAAGCTCGGGCGTGGATTATCGACTATCTGTTTGAAACCGTAGTGGATCAGTATCCTGTTCTCGTCCAGAACAGGAACCATGTCAGCGGCAGTTGCTACTGCTACAAAATCGATCAGGTTCCTGTAATTATCTATCCCGAGCTTGATGCAGATGGCCTGGATAAGCTTAAAGGCCACACCCGCTCCGCAGAGATATTTGAAGGGATAATTGCAGCCCGGCTGTAGTGCATCGAGAACAGCAAATGCTTCGGGTATTTCATCGGGAGGTTGGTGATGATCGCATATGATAATATCTATTCCCTGTTCTTTCGCATATCTTACTTTATCATAAGCAGTGATGCCGCAATCGATGGCAATTATGAGCTTAATGTTTTCTTCTGTTGCTTTATCTATTCCCGAGCCTGATAATCCGTAACCGTCGGTGAACCTGTCAGGAATAAAAACCTTGTTCGGAACGTCAAGCTCTTTCAGGAACATATGAAACATAGATACCCCTGAAGTTCCGTCCACGTCATAATCGCCGAAGACCAGTATCTTTTCTTTTTCATTTATCACTTTGATCAGACGTTCACATGCTTTATCCATGTTTTTCATGAGGAAAGGGTCATACAACCCGGACAGCTCCGGCATAAAAAACTTTTTTGCTTCGGCTCTATTAGCTATTCCCCTTTTTATAAGTATACCGGCGAGTGATTCGGGAATGTTTATATCTTTTGCAAGATCTGAAATTTGTTCATTCGAAACGGTGTCGGGAAGAGTCCATTTTTTCTTGAGGATTGGCATTTAGCGAAAAATTATCATTATTCAATGGATTTTTAGTGCCCGGAGCGAGATTTGAACTCGCACTCCATATACTGGAACTGCGCCCTGAACGCAGCGTGTATACCAATTTCACCATCCGGGCAAAATATCGTAAATAAGTTTTCAGAACTACTATTTATACAATTTTTTGCATTAATTCAATTTATTAATAAATTCATATCTTATATGAAAATCAGGTATTATGGAAATGCACGGGAGAAATAGACGTGCTCACTGCCTGACAGGCAGGTCAATTTACGGAATGAGATGAATGGGATCTGTTATAGGTATTTATTTATCAAGCTCAGAAAATCCTGCTTGCTTCTGCTTCCGATAAGAGTCTCCACGACCCTGCCTTTTTTATCTATTATAAAGGTTTGTGGGATAACATTTTGGTCACCGCCGGTTACGGACATGTACTTACCGAGCAGATCGCCCTGCTCATGAATCACTGTATAAGGAAGAGAATTAGCTTTCAAATAAGATTCCATCGCTCCCGGCTGTTCATCCACGGAAATTCCTATAATTTTGAAATCCTTGCCGTCAAGGTCTCTTGCTATAGAAGAAAGATCTGGTAATTCCCTTTTGCATGGAGGGCACCATGTAGCCCAGAAATTTAGCAAGATAACTTTCCCCTTAAAATCTGATAATTTCTTTTCCTGGCCGTTCTCATTCCAGGAAAAATCGACAAGCTCAGGGTAATGTGGGTTTTGAGTGTTCACTTCAGAATTTTTTGTAGGAGGCTTCTTAGAAGTTGATGTATCTGTATTTTTACCGCAGGCAAAGAAAAAAAGTGATAGTCCTAGCAGACCGATGGATATTGATTTCATTTAAATAGATTATTTAAGAGATGCTAATGTATTATAAAGCCTTTGTTTGGATAGTTTAGAAACCGATGCACACAATATACTATCCTTGTACCACATCATCAATGTACAATTATCTTTATCCACATGGTCACACAAATAATATTTATCTGCCATTATCTGGCTGTGGACAGGATCAGGAAGCTCAAGATTATTACAGTGTATGGAAGATATGTGTGTTTCGTAAATATAAATTACATCCTTGCCGGAAGTATAGACAATGTGCGCCAGCTTCTGCCCGTTATACTCGTTATAACAGGCACCCTTCAAGCTACAATTCTTCAGGCACGGGACAAATGCATCGAATCTGGTCCCGTTCTTGAGATAAGAACAAACTGCATTCTCATCAGTGGAATTCATTTGGGGTGACATCTCTCCTGCAAGTATTTTATGAAAATTATTCACCGCCTGAACCATGACACTTTTATCCGAACCCGAAGTTACAAACTGGTTTAGACCGGGCGACTGAGTTCTATCCACGAATAATCCCGCAGCTGCAAGTATGACTATAAAAAGAATTGCAAAAGAGTAAGCCGGAACTGTAACCCATCTTAACCGTACTTTTGTCGTTATCAATCTCATAAGATATACTAAGAACGGCAGGTTGTAATGTACTTCATGTGCAAAGGAAGATTGTGTGAGTTCTTCCTTTTTCTTTTCAAGAACGGCGTAGACAAGATTATCGACAGAATTATTTATCTTAACAAAAGTTGTAAGGGGAAGCTCAACAGGTTTGATTTTCGATTGGAACAGATTCTTCGTAAGAAGCTCTGTCTTATATTTCTTACTTACTACTTCGTCATTTTCTATCAACTCCCTTACACGTTGTGACTCTTCATCTGTAAGCTGTTGATCATCAATGAACGAAGTGATATACTCATCAATATTTTCTATTGTAATTTTCACACCCATAAGCCTAATTTTTCACAGAATATTACAATTTTAAGTCCCCGTTTCAATCTGGTACCCTCTCGAACGGGCATAATCAGTTAATTTCTTCTGGAGAATTTTTCTGCCTCGGTGCAGTCTGCTTCTAACTGTTCCTATTGGACAGTCAAGAAATTCTGCGATCTCTTCATAACTTAATCCTTCAAGATCACAGAGTATAACTACCGTCTTATAATCGTCCTGTAAGGAGTTCAGGGCATTCATGAGGTCATCGTCAA
>JBEKSX010000026.1:0-30687 GCA_049516635.1 Ignavibacteria bacterium
GTTAAGGGAGAGGTCTGCAACCCGCTGCAGGCGGGCGAATCCGATCTTATAGTAGAGTTTTAGTTCATTAAAAAAACAGTAAGGCGACGTACCCAAGTGGTTAAGGGAGAGGTCTGCAAAACCTTTATTCATCGGTTCGAATCCGATCGTCGCCTCAGAAGAGGACTGCAACCCGCTTCAAGCGGGCGAATCCGATCGTCGCCTCAAGAGAGGACTGCAACCCGCTGCAGGCGGGCGAATCCGATCGTCGCCTCAAGAGAGGACTGCAACCCGCTTCAAGCGGGCGAATCCGATCGTCGCCTCAAGAGAGGACTGCAACCCGCTTCAAGCGGGCGAATCCAAAATTCTAGGAGATATTTGTAAAATGATATTTACTGTATACATCCTTAAAAGTCTAAAGGACGGGAAACGTTATATTGGATATACAAAGAATTTACACAGAAGGCTATATGAACATAATTCTGGAGGATGTAAATCAACACGAAACCGCAGACCTCTGGAAATAGTATATCATGAAGAGTATGATAGTAAATCGGAAGCAATGATGAGAGAACGTTTTTTTAAATCAAGCAAAGGAAGAATATTTTTACGGAGTACAGTACAGGTGTAGATTTACACCCAATTTTAGTTATCTTTATTTAAATAATTAATTAATTCTAATTTCAAAATAAATTAAAAGTCCTATGAGCATTTTATTTAAAGCCAGGGGAGCCCCATCTGTAGGTTTATTATTTATACGATTATCTCTGGGTTCCTATATTCTAATTCTCGGGTTGGTGCACGCGAACAATGTTCAAGCTTATATAAGTAATATAAAAGGTTTAGGATTATTCGGTGATAACCTTGCCTTTATTATTGGATTTGTTCTGCCTTTCCTGATGATTCTTCTAGGGGGTTTGTATATACTCGGGTTTTTCACGATACCGACCAGTTTTGGACTTATGATCATTTCTCTCATAAAAATTCTTCTGAGAGGTATTATTCTGCCAGATGGTGCACCGTTCAATAAAGAAATAATATTTTTCTTCTGCTTCATTACTACTTTATTTGCAGGTGCAGGTGTTATTAGCTTCGATGTTTTTCTCGTTAAGAAAAAGAAAAAAGTAAAAGAAGAACCAAAACCGCCGGAAAGCGTTCCAGCACCGGCTGTTGTTGTTGAACCGCCCAAGGAACCTTCAGCACCTCAGGGCACTTAGGCTGATCCATAATGCCTGATGATATCCTTGCTAAATTTACGGAAGGAATAGAGAGATTTAATAATCGTGAATTTTATGAGTGCCACGATATCCTTGAAGAGGTTTGGTATGATGTTAGAGGTTCTTCAAGAAGGTTTTATCAAGGATTGATACATCTCGCAGTTGGTTTCTATCATATTACAATGAATGGTAATGCACGCGGTGCATTGAGCCAGCTGAATAAAGGTTCTGAAAAACTTTCTCCTTTTGCTCCTGAGTTTCAGGGAGTAGAACTATCGGTGCTTCTGCAGAAGGTTAAAATTTGCATTGAACAGATATGTGAGATCCGGGAAAAGAAGATTCAAGCATTCGACCTGTTCCTTATCCCGCAATTAGAATTTAATAAAGATCAGTTTATTCCTGAAGACTGAAGGCGGTTACATTGACATTCCGCCGTCCACAGCCAGTACCTGCCCTGTGATATAATCTGATTTTTCCGATGCAAGAAAAGTGACCACGCCCGCAATTTCTTCGGGTTTCGAACCCCGTTTCATAGGTATTTCATTAAAAAAAGCATTTTTCTGTTCTTGCGTAAGCTGTGCTGTCATATCGGTTTCAACAAACCCCGGTGCAACACAATTTACACACACGTTTCTGCTGGCAAGTTCTTTTGCAATTGACTTGCTCAACCCGATCAGCCCGGCTTTTGATGCGGCATAATTAGCCTGTCCCGCATTACCCCGGATACCAACTACCGAACTAATATTGACTATCTTACCGTATCTCTGTCTTGCCATTATTTTTGAAACTACCCTTGTTGTATTGAACGCACCCTTAAGATTTACGCTTAACACAGAGTCCCAGTCTTCCTCGGTCATGCGTATCAGTAATTTATCACGAGTGATGCCTGCGTTATTTACGAGGATATCTATTCTTCCGAACTCCTTTGCTATCTCTTCAAAAATTTGTTCTGTAGATTTAGTATCCGTTATATCCAGTGTTCGGGACGTTATCTTCATTCCCTTCTGCGTTAATTCTTCCGTGTAAGGTTTAAAGTCATCCGGATAAAATTTATCTAGCACAATTACTGCTGCTCCTTCGTTCAGAAATTCGGTAGCTATAGCACGTCCAATTCCGCGTGCTCCGCCGGTAATGACTGCAATTTTATTTTTTAATATTTCACTCATGTTAATTATTTATTTTTTATGATAATATTTCTCTACTGGATTTTATCTGTCCCTATACAAGACAACTGTATTACTTTAATATTTATAATGAGCTTATAAAGAATTCAGATCTTCGACTTTGTCAAAACCGCGGGTTTTAATGGTGCTGTTGATACGTTTTGTCAAACCCTGCAGAACTTTACCGGGTCCCAATTCTATGAATTCGTTGGCGCCGTCGTTAATCATATTCACTATGCTTTCCTCCCATCTTACAGGTGAAGTAAGTTGTCTGTAGGAGAGCTCCCTTATCTTGGAAGGGGGAGTTGATGGACTGATCGCTTTTGAACTGACATTCGGATAAACAGGGATCCTTATGTTATGGTATTCAGTATTATCAAGAGCGATCTTTAGTTCTTCGCGTGCCGGTTCCATGAGCGGTGAGTGGAATGCCCCGTGGACTATCAATTCTTTCACCATTTTAGCTTTGTTCTCCTTAGCAAGATCCATTGCTTTCCTTACGCCTTCCACTGAACCGGATATCACTATCTGTCCTGGTGAATTAAAATTAGCTACCTGGACTATTCCCGACCGTGAAGCCGTATTACAAATGTCTTCCAGCTTTTTTGAGTCGAGACCGATCACTGCTGCCATAGTGCCTTTTTGCATCTCGCCCGCTTTTTGCATAAGTTCACCGCGCAGTTTAACCAGCTTCAATCCATCTTCAAAGCTCAGGGCACCCGCGTATACCAGTGCTGTAAATTCACCTAAAGAATGGCCTGCTGTATAACCAGCTTCAAGTTTCTTACCCACGAGATTGGTCATTGCCCATGAATGTAAAAAAATGGCAGGCTGAGTGATATAGGTCTGTTTCAGCTTCTCTTCAGGTCCGTTGAATGAGACATCAGCAAGGTCAAAACCAAGAATTTCGTTTGCTTTCCCGTATATTTCCTGCACTTCGGAAAAGCGTACATAAAGGTCTTTTCCCATGCCAACGTATTGTGACCCCTGTCCGGGATAGATAAATGCTGTATTCATATTACAAATATAAAAAATGCAGGCAATAATGTCTATCTAGTTAATATTTTGCAATTTAATATAATGATTATTGCAATATGATGAATTTACTATGCAGCTTTTAAAAAAAAAGAATTAAGAATTCTAGAGAATTGTTCGTTATTGCCATTTCAATTGAATAAAAAATCAATTAAATATATATTGAATAGATATATTACTTAATACTTTACTTTAATTTAAATGGATTTTAAGATTAGTTCTAACAGGGTTCAGAAAATTTTCAACAAAAGCAAGGATAACTATATAGCTGTTGTAGGCGATGTTATGCTTGATAAGTATGTGTATGGATATGTAAGCCGTATTTCTCCCGAAGCTCCGGTTCAGATAGTCGACGTAAAATCAACTGATTATAAACTGGGGGGTGCAGCAAATGTTGCCAACAATGTTAAAACCCTCGGTTCCGAACCGATCCTGATAGGTATAGTAGGTGACGATATGGAGGGGGATATATATCTCGATACAATGAAAAAGCAAAGTCTTAATACGGATGGAATATTTAAGGATGAATCGAGACCTACGACCTCTAAAACAAGGGTAATTGCACATTCACAGCATATATTAAGGATAGACAGCGAGGTGAAACATTATATTAACGGCAAGCTCGAAGATACTATTCTCAAATTCATTAAAACTAACCTGGAAAATTTTGAATCGGTAATTCTGCAGGATTACAATAAAGGAATACTTTCAAAAGAAATGATTCACAAGATCATCTCTTTCTGCAGAGGTGCAAAGAAACCCATTTTTGTTGATCCTAAGTTCGATAATTTTTTTGAATACAAGAACGTGACGGTTTTCAAACCGAACCGTAAAGAGATGCAGGATGCACTTGGTGCAAGGATAGATGGTGATGACCTTGCTATCGAGCTGGGTAAAAAGCTCATGAAACTGATCAATTGCGAATGGTTGATAATTACCAGGGGAGAAAAGGGAATGATGATGTTCGATCGGGAAAAGACAGGAGTAGTTGTACATAATATTCCTACAAAAGCTATAAGAGTAGCTGATGTATCGGGAGCAGGTGATACGGTAATCTCCACTCTTGCTGTAGCAGTTAGCGGAGGTGCCGATATAAAAGAGGCAATTATTATTGCAAACCATGCCGCTGGCCTGGTATGCGAAGAAGTAGGCATAGTTCCTATATATAAAAAGAATTTGATCGAAGCATTTAAAAAATAGAAATAGTATTATTAATAAATCAGAAATGGTATAAGAGCGGAAAAAATGAGTATTTTGAAACAAGGAAACGAACTGAACAGTATAATCAGCAAACTAAGAGGCGATAATAAGAAAATAGTTTTTACCAACGGAGTATTTGACATAATACATCGTGGACATATCGAGTACCTAAATGAAGCTAAAAAACTGGGTGATATACTTATTGTAGGATTGAATTCAGATTCATCGGTAAAAATAATAAAGGGCAATAACAGACCGATCAATGATGAAAATGACAGGGCAATCGTCCTGGATAATCTTAAGCCCGTGAACCACGTTGTGATATTTGAGGAAGATAATCCATATGAACTTATACGGCAGATAGTACCGGATATTCTGGTCAAGGGAGGCGACTGGAAACCGGAAAATATAATTGGTTCCGATATTGTTATTAAGAACGGCGGTAAGGTAATCAGCCTTAAATATGTGGATAATTACTCTACCACCGGTATTATTTCAAAGATTTCAGAAACTTAAAAACTTGCTATCAAAGATTTTACGAAAAATAAAATCCTAAACTTGATCATTTACTCCAATTTACCGGTCGTAAATAGATATTATGCCTGATACAAAGATAAATAATGACGAAGCAGGCGATAAGTCTCCTGTGCAGGCTGTTAAACCTGCGTCAAGACCGCGTAAAAAAAGTATCTTCCGAAGATTAACTAAATATCTTGTTTATCTCATCATAACCTTCATTGCTGTTTTCGTCTTTTTATTTCTTTTCGTTCAGACAGAAAGATTCAATACTTGGCTTCTTGATTACTCATTTAATAAGCTCAATGAGTCATGGAAAACAAAAGACGGCAAGATATATGCAGAATCATTAAGAGGAAATATTTTTACCGGGCTCAGACTGTATAACGGGAATATAACGGTCAAAAAGGATACGCTAATAAAGTTTGCTAACGTACAGGTGAAATATAATCTGCTCGCACTTCTGAATAAGGAAATGATCATAAGCCATATTTCTGTAAACAGTCCTGAGATCAACCTGACCAAAGTTAAAGATGAGAATGGTGACCTGGTATGGAATCTGGATTATCTTTTGAGATCGGAAGAGAAGAAAGTTGATACCGCTAAAAAAGTTTTTGACTGGAAAGTTAAAGTTGAAGATCTAAAGATAAACAACGGAAGCATCAGGATGATTGCTGATAGACCGCAGACCTTACCTATACGCAGCATTAAGATGAAGCACATCGATAGCCTTAATTTCGATTATTTAGACCTGTACAATTTGCATGCTGATCTCGACGCAATGTACTCCCCCGATAATCAGAACTTGAACCTCAGAGATCTGAGCTTCAATACTAATTCCGATTTTAACCTGAAAAAACTTTCAGTTGATATTTATGCTAATGAGAGTGACAGCACAGTTGAAGTTAAGGGACTTGAAATAAAGACTGACAGGTCACAGTTAAATGCAGATATTATTTCCATGGATCATTTCTATCCGTTCTCGGGTGTGGAATATGAGAATTTTAAGTACAATGATGTTAAGGTAAATCTTGTTGTCGACAGGTTCAATTTTAGTGACCTTAAATTTTTTCTGCCCCAATTGAATTTCCTTGATAACACCGTAAGTCTTGAGCTCAAAGCTCAGGGAAAGTACGGAAAATTGAATGTTGATAAACTAATCCTGCATACGCCGAACTCTTATATTAATGTCAAGGGCAGAGTAGATAATCTTAACGATCCTTCACAATTAAGCTTCGATATAACAGGTAATAATCTTGTGCTCGATGCTGCTGATACAAGGTCCGTTCTTCCGGGCCTCCGGATCCCTGACTACAGTAATATCGGTAAAGTAAATGCCGATATCACATTTTCAGGTGAACCGCTGAATTTCAAAACCGAATTCGATGTTAGATCGCAGTTTGGCAGCACAAACGGTACTCTTTCACTTAATATGAACGATCCGCAGAATCGTTATGATGCGAAGATTGAAACGAAAGGTCTTGATATCGGATCGATAATCAGAGATGAGGACCTTAAGTCGAATATTAATGCTGTTGCGGATATAAACGGGAGCGGATTCGACTTCCGCACCATTTCCGCTAAGGTTAATTACGATCTTGTGAACTCCAGGATATATAACCAGGAGATAATCAAATCTGCCGGAACTCTCGATCTGAACGGAGGTGAACTCACTGCAGATATTACGTTATTATCAGACAGGATACAAGCAGCACTAAAGGGCAAAATAAACCTTACCAATTTCTCGGATGCAGAATATACGATGAAAGGTTCCGTTAAAAACCTTGACGTCTCGGAATTTACAAAACATACTTCTGACAGGAGCAATCTTAACTTCAGCTTCGATATTCAGGGCAGGGGAACTACTCTCGGGAACATAGAAGGAATTTATGATCTGAACTTTAACCGCTCCTACTATGCCGCATTCAATATCCCGCCTTCACCTGTTAAGGTCAGTATAAACAGCTCCCGCTCGAATGGTAATATAAGTATCATAAGCGATTTCTTCGATTTTAAGGCAAATGGAACATTTAATCTCGGGGATATTGCCGGTGCAATTAGCGATAATATCTCCGCAGTAAAAGATGAAGTAATAAGAAAGTTTGGCAAAAATACTCTTCTGTCATCAGGTCAAACAGTTAATGTTAAAAGCAATTCTTCAGATTTTAACTTTAATTATGAGTTCATTGCAAAGGATATACTTCCCGTGACAAAAATGTTTGATACAGCAGGTTTCAATTTTAAAGGTGACATAAAGGGCAGTTTGTCTAATTCGCCGGGACTGTTTACGGCAAAAGCTGAATTCGGAATACAGGATTTTATATATCCGAACTCTACATTAGGAGTAAAGAGCCTTAGGGGAAGCTTTGATTTTGAGAACGATTACTCAAAACCGTTCACCTATGGAAACGGATTCTTATACCCGGTCAGATCAGAGATAAACTTAAAGTCTACAGGTCTTAGATCGGGGAATTTCTTCATAGATTCATTGAATACCGAACTGCTGCTAAGCAGCGGAGATCAAAGATTCCGTATCTACGGGAAACAGGATACAACCTTTGCCCTGAACCTCATTGGTGATTCTCATTGGGATAATGATATAATTGCCTTTAATTTTGATACACTGCTGATCGGATATCATAAAAGAGATCTCATAAATAATGAAAAAATCAGCGTTTTATTCAATCCTGCCGAAGGGGAGAAGACATTTTCGTTCAAGCAGTTCGATATGAGCAATTCTATGATGAAGTTGAACATCGCCGGTGACTTTTCCTTAGAAGGCAATAGTGATCTTGATATAGAAGCAAATAGCATTAGGATCGGCCAGTTAACCGACCTTATTTATCCCCGGTACGCTGATTACACTAATTTGGAGGAAGCATATTTCAGATCACCGATAAGGGGAAATATAAGAAGACTGTCTGTTACTTTTAAAGGCAATCCCGTAAACCCCTCGGTCAACCTGGAAATGAACTCTGACCTGATAAGATACGAGAACATAAGAGTCGGGCGGATAGATGCATTCATGGATTACAGCAATTCAATACTGTCCGCAGACGTGCTGCTGAGCAATGCAACCGGTGACGGGAAATTAAGATTAACAGGTGAAGTTCCCATTGCTAATCCATTCGGAGTAACGGAAAACAACATTCAAATAGCGCAAAATCCTGTAGATCTAAAACTCACTGCCCATGATTTTCAACTCAGCTTTTTCTCCAGGCTGCTGCCGAGATTCGGGGATGTCAGTGGACTGCTTAACGGTGAGATAACAACAATAGGAACGGTTCAGAAACCCCTGCTGACCGGTGAAATGAACGTTACCGACGGCAGATTCCTGCTCGGAATTACCGGTCTTTACCACAGGTTTTATGCTAAGTTCCGCACCGATAATTCAAATCTGATCGTGGACGAATTCCGTATTTTGAATGTAGATGATGACATACGTCATATTGATTTTTGGGGAAACATCAATTTTGAAGGATTAAAGCTAAATGATATTGACCTCACAAGCTCCGGTGACCTGGTTGTTCTGGATCAGTCCGCACAGGATAATGACCTGGGAATATCTGGAGATATGATTGTTGGAGTCGGTTCTCCTGCCATTACGCTTAAAGGAAATGCTAAAAGTATCTCACTGACGGGTCAGTTCCTGATAAAAAGTGCAAATGTAAAAGTGGCGTCTATAGCGGGTTCGTCGTATGACTTATATTCGGACAATTTTGTTTATAGGATCCTGAAGGATACTGTCGGAAACGCATACATAGATACAATAATAGAGGTCTCTCCCGAAAGGTTTTCCCAGGTCGATCCGTTCCTTAAATCGAATGTGGTTGCTTCTTCGATACCAAAGCCATCGGAATTTATCATAAATTATGATCTTAACGTAAAGACCGTAAAGGATGCTGCCGTTTCAATCATGTTCAATAATCTGACCAAGGATGAATTATACGGGCAGCTGAGTGCCGACCTGCGGGTAACTAATAATACAACGGGATTGCTGCAGGTTTATGGTAACCTGGAGATCACTGGTGATTCATATTACAGGTTCTACAGGAACTTTAAAGTAAAGGACAGCAGGCTTACTTTCACGGGTCCCCCATCGGATCCTTTGCTCAATATTCACGCAGTATATGAAAATAAAACCTCAAATGAAGCGATCGGAAGCACTATCAGCAGTGATGTGATACAGATCGTTCTTGAAATTCACGGAACCAAGAACAAACCCGAGCTAAAATTGACATTACTTCAAGGCGGTAACGAAGTTACCGGCCCGGATGCCCAATCAGATGCAGTTTCCTACCTGCTTTTTGGCGTATCAAAGAATGAGCTAATATCGGGACAGAGTTCTACAATGGCAAGAAACGTCGGTGCTACGACCAGCTTAGCTTACCTCTCTCCATTGTTGGGGAATGCGGTAAGGGATATCGTCCCTTTTATTACTAATGCCCAGGTGAACTATTCAGAAGGAAGTATTACAACTGGAACAGATATCATGATGACTTCGGAGGTTGGTGATGCAACGGTCAGGTTTGGCGGGAAAATATTATCAGGCTTTGGTAATGCCGAGGTGGTAGTTGAGTATCCCCTCAACAAACTCCTCGGTATGAATTTATCGAACAACCTTATACTGGAAGCTTCAAGGATTGTGGATGAATCCAGCCTGAATGGCGGGAGGTCCGTCTATACCGGTGTGAGGTTAACATATAAAATCCGCTATTAATAAAAATCAATAACGATATTGCATAGATCATCAGAAAATATAAGAGCTGAGGTCATCAACCTTTTCCGCAGAGCACCTTCGATTTCTATCAAGTTCAACCTTTTATTCAAAAAACTTCACCTCAACCGAAACCAGAAGGCTGAGTTAAGGGATATTCTTCATGATCTCATTGACGAAGGATTATTGTTAAAGAACGGTAAAAATTATGAGATGCATCGGAAAACGGTGCTGATGGAAGGTACGATAATCAATGCTACGGAATCCGGATATGAAGTTGAGATTCGGAGCAGGACCGGCACAGAACGTATTACGGTCAGGAAAAAGAACCTTCAGACAGCAATGACCGGGGATATTGTACAGGTCTCGGTAATTGAATTCGCTGATAGGAACGAGAAGGAAGCCATTGTTGAGAAGGTGATCGAGCGTGCGAAACACAGGATTACGGGCAACCTCGAGTTCAGCAAGGGAAGGGAAAGCTATGCTTTTATGATCCCCGATGACAGGAAATTCAGTAAAGATATTTATATCTCTCCCAAAAATCTTAAGGATGCCCGCCCCGGGGACAAGATTGTCTGTGAGATAACCAAATGGGAATACCAGGACCTCTCACCCGAGGGGAAGATCGTCGAGATACTTGGCAAAGCCGGGGAAGTTGAAACCGAATTCAAAGCTTTAATAAAAAAATATGGGCTCAGCAAAGCTTTTCCTAAACCGGTGAAAGATGAGATAAGAGAGCTTATAGAAAAAGGAGCTCTTGATATTACTGATGAGGAGATAAGAAACAGAAGAGATCTGAGGAAAACCGTAACCTTCACCATCGACCCGCCCGACGCTAAGGACTTCGATGACGCTGTTTCGATAGATGTTAATAATAAGGGGAATTATCTGCTCGGAGTTCATATAGCCGATGTAAGCTATTATGTCAGCGAAGGATCGGAACTCGATGCTGAGGCATTGCGCAGGGGCACGAGCGTTTATCTTATGAATGATGTTGTTCCCATGCTTCCTGAAAAATTATCAAATGATATTTGTTCGCTTAAAGAAGATGAGGACAGGCTGACCTTTTCCGTTTTAATGGAAATTGACAGGAAGGGAAATGTTGTTAACAACGAAATTTTCAAATCCGTCATCAGAAGCAAGAAGCGGTTTACATATAATGAGGTTCAGGAAATAATTGACAGGCAGAAGGGTCAGTTCCTGAAAGAAATAAACTTGATGAATGAATTGCACAAGGTGCTTTATAAGAAAAGGCTGGATGAAGGAGGACTTGATTTTGAATCACAGGAAGTTTCCGTTGAGATCGATCCGCAGGGAAATATAAAGAACATAAAGCCAAAACACCGCCTCGATTCTATGAGGTTGATAGAAGATTTTATGCTGTCGGCAAACAGGTGTGTAACGCTGTTCATCGAACGGATGGAGCCTAAACCGCCGTTCATTTACCGTGTTCATGATAAGCCCGATAAGAAAAAGATGAAGGAGCTTGCTTATTTTGTGAAGCAGTTTGGTATAATCCTTAATCCTGAAAGCATACGCTCCCTTCAGAAGATGCTGGATCAGGCTCGCGGCAGGATCGAGGAATATCTTATCAATGATATTACTATCCGGTCCATGTCAAAGGCGATTTATTCGGAGGAGAATATAGGTCATTACGGGCTCGGGTTCGATCAATATACACACTTTACATCCCCCATCAGGCGCTACCCCGACCTGATGGTGCACCGGATACTTACTGAAATCCTAAAAAGGATGAATGTGAAAAGGATGAAACACTACCGTCAGGTCCTTCCGGATATTTGCAAGCAGTCGACGGATAAGGAAATAAACGCAACCTGGGCTGAAAGGGAAGCTGTCAAGATCCTGCAGATACAGTATATGGAAAAACATATAGACCAAGTTTTTTCGGGTATTATATCCGAAGTTTCGGAATATGGCATATATATAGAATTGACCGAAAATCTTATCGAAGGAATGGTCAGGTTAAAGGACCTGCATGACGATTATTACATCCTGGACCAGAAAAATTACCGGCTCATCGGAAGACGCAGGAAGAAAGCTTACAGGATAGGCGATAAGGTCAGGGTAAGGGTAGTGAAAGCAGATAAAGAACATAAGTGGCTGGATTTTGTGATAGTGAGTTAAAAGTTGTGTCAGGTCTGTGACCTGACACTGATCTTCATCAATAGAAATCCATCGGGTCGACCTCTATACTTACCCTCTGGTCTGAAACCGGTTTATTTAAACAGATGAATTTCTGCATTTCTTTAAATATACTTTCCGTCTTTAACGATATCCTGTCTGAAGAGCCATCCTGTTTGAGAGATTTGATTATAATATGATACCTGTATAAATTTTTCAATTTGAATATCAATGCGGGCGCCGGTCTTAGTATCTCTATTTGCTTTGAAGTGTTGAAATCTCTGAGGTGTAAATAGATCTTCGAAGCAAGGCTGCTTGTCTTCGTGATGCTTTTACCGCTTACTTCTATCAGGCTCATCCTCGAATACGGAGGGTAGTTGAAATTCTTCCTGTAAATCATTTCTTTTTCGTAGAAGGAGAGGTAATCATGTTCAACTACCAGCGGAAAGATATAATTATCGGTATGGGTGGTTTGTATAACTACTCTTCCGTAGTCGCTTTTTCTTCCGGACCTGCCGGCAACCTGCATTAAGAGCTGGAAGGTCCTTTCCTGCGATCGGAAATCGGGATTCAATAAGCCGATATCCGCCGATACTACACCCACAAGGTTTACGTTCGGGAAATCCAGTCCTTTTGATATCATCTGTGTGCCCACGAGTATGTCGAATTCTCCCTCGTGGAAGCTTTTCAGGATTTTGCGGTGTGCGTCTTTGTACTTGACAGTATCCGCATCCATCCTTTTCATCTTCGATTTCGGGAATAATCGTTTTATCTCCTCCTCCACTTTTTCCGTGCCGGTGCCTTTTAGTATTAAATTCGTGCTCCCGCACACCTCGCACTTTCCGGGAACGGATTCGGTATAACCGCAGTAGTGGCAGCGCAGATGCTCCTTCACTTTGTGATATATAAGGGTGATATCACAGTTGACACACTTCTTCACAAACCCGCAGTCCTGGCATTCAAGGTAAGCTGAATAACCCCTCCTGTTCTGCAGAAGGATTGTGCTCTGCTTTTTCTTGAGAGCATCATCTATGTATGAGATCAGCTTGGACGAGAGGAACCTCGTTTCTGGAGTCTCCCTTTTTACATATTTGCTCGATGGTCTCATTTCCTGTAGCATATCCACGATCTCCACAACGGGCTGTTTTGTCTGCGTTGCCCTTGATCTTAATTCCAGCAAAGCGTACTTGCCCTGCCTTACGTTGTAAAAGCTCTCCAGGGATGGTGTTGCCGAGCCCAGTATCACAACGGCATTGTTAAGCTTTGCCCGTATGACTGCAGAGTCCCTTGCATTGTACTTCGGGTTTTTTTCCTCCTGCTTGTATGAATGGTCGTGCTCTTCGTCCACGACTATAATGCCAATATCCTTCAGCGGGGCAAATAGTGCTGAACGCGCGCCGATTACGATTTTGGTTTCTCCCGAAACTATCTTCCTGAAAACATCGAATCTCTGCCCTTCCGTGAGCCGGCTGTGTATCACGCCTATTATCTCGCCGAAATATGTTCTGAACCTGTGTATCAGCTGCGGGGTAAGGGAAATTTCCGGAACAAGTACAATTGCCGTTTTATCAAGTGTGATAGCTTCCTTTATGGCTTCAATGTATACCTGGGTCTTCCCGCTTCCCGTTACACCGAATAATAAGAATGTTTTGAACTCATTACGCTGTAATGAATGTGATATTTCATTCAGTACCGATTTCTGTTCATCATTCAATCCGGCTATCTTTTCATCTTCGGAAAATTCATGCTCTATGTTCCGGGGTCCCTCGCGGGATTCTATTTTTAACAATTCTTTCTTTGCGAGTGACCTGACGGTTGATGATGATATCTGCTCCTCTTTTAACAGCTCTTTGAGACTGATATCGTGTATCCCTTTACTGACAAGATAACGAATCGCATTTTTTTGCTTATCCGTTCTTATATTATTTTCCCTGAAAAAATTCCCGAACATCCCGTCCGTAAATCCGATAAAATCCTCCAGCAGATCGAATACAACATAATTTTCCGTCTTCGGCTTGATTTTCTCACTTAAGGTTATATGGCGGACCATAAGAACCTGTTCATTTACAAGCTTTTGCAGTGTATTTCTTATACTATTGCTCTTGAGTTTGTTTTCAAGCTGTTTGACGGTGAGAGGTTTTTTTTGAAGGGCGGAGATTAAGCTCTTCTGGGCATTGTTGAATACTTTTTTTTGCGCGTCGTAATGCGGGCTGACGGAATAGAATATCTTCGATTCGACCAGTATGGATTTTGGTACGGCGGAAAACACAACCTCGCCGATAGGGGCGTAATAATATTTTGATATCCACCTGCAGAACTCAATCATTTCTTCGGTGATGATGGGTTCACTGTCCAGTAATCTTATTACCGGTTTTGTGTTCCTGAATTTAGAAATATCCGTTAGTTCCAGTACAACACCCGTAATATTTCTTTTCCCGAACGGGACGAGCACATGCATTCCCACCTGTATCAATCCTATAAGCTCTTTAGGAACGAGATAAGTGAATGATGAATCGATCGGTAAATTAAATACAGCGTTTATATATTTCCCTGCCATCTTATTAAAAATAATGAAATTGCCCGCAAGCAACTATACAAAAAGAGGTGATTCTTAGTTATTAACATTTCCAATTTCCCCCTTGTGAAGGGGTTAGGGGGATGTGTGCAGCCTGACGGGGGTTGTTGTTGTTCGGTCAGGTCGAATGACCTGACCGCTATATTACAGTCGGAATGTAACCTGACCGAACAAAAAAGAATAACAATGTCTTAAATTCTAAATATTGTTTTTTATTGATTTGAAATGTTACTACGTTTATGTGGATTATAAGTATTAAATAAGTTGCTTATATTTAAATATTAATATTATTGTAAATAATAATAATTTAATACAGGCAAGACCTGTATAACTAATTCCATCGGGGGTGGAATATGAAAACAAAATTATTTACTCTGCTATTTCTCCTCGTTATTACATATCATACAAATTCGCAATGGATTCAAACTTCAAACGGTTTTACCAGACTGCAGGTTAATGCACTTGCCTTAATGGGAACGAGCATTTTTGCCGGAACAAATTATTATGGAGTTTATACAAGCTCCGATGGTGGGGGGAACTGGATTGCTGTAAATAATGGTATCCCGGACAGCACCATAGTTAGGTGTTTAGCAGTAAGCGGTACTAGTATTCTTGCAGGTACTTACCATCATGGAATGTATCTAAGTACAGATAACGGTGCGCAATGGCTTCCTGCAGATAATGGGCTTAACGGTACACCCTCTGTTTATTCATTTGCAGTAAGCGGAACAAATATTTTTGCAGGTTCCGGCAACAACAATGGTGTTTTTTTAAGCACAAATAACGGGCAAAGCTGGACTGCAGTAAATAACGGTCTTCCACTAAGCGTAGACTTTTATGTTTTTTCTCTTGCAGTTAGCGGGGAAAATATCTTTGCCGGAACCAGTAATAGTGGTATTTATTTAAGTACAGATAACGGTACAAACTGGGTTGTTGTTAATGGTGGCCTTTCTCCCATCTTAGCATTAGCAGTAAACGGAACAAATATTTTTGCTGCTGCCGGTAATGGCATCTATTTGAGTACAAACAACGGAGTGACGTGGGTTGCTGTCAATAATGGTTTACCAAACGGTATTATTATCGCTTCATTTGCGGTAAGCGGTACCAATATATTTGCAGGTGCTTACTTTTCAGGTACTGGAATTTATCTGAGTACAAACAATGGATCGAGCTGGACTGCTGTTAACAATGGCATTCCTTCTTTTACATATGTTTATTCGATGTTAGTAAACGGAACAAATATTCTGGCAGGTAACAATAATGTCGGTGTCTACTTCAGTTCAAATTACGGCACAACCTGGACTGTTTCAAACAATGGTTTTCCTGCGCAGCCCATCAGTGCTTTAGCATCAAACGGCTCAGATGTCTATGCCGGCACTTCAAATCGCGGTATTTATCTAAGCACCGATAACGGCTCAATCTGGGTTAACTGCCTGGTTGGAAATATGAACGTCCGCACTTTCGTTATTAACGGTGATAACATTTTTGTAGGCAGTATGAACTATGGGGTCTATCTAAGCACCGACCGGGGATCATCATGGACTGCCGTTAACAATGGCATACCATACGGAAGCTTCGTGAATACTTTAACAATTAACGGGACCAATATTTTTGCAGGTACACAGGGATTTGGTATTTGTTTGAGTACTAACAACGGAACTAATTGGGTCACTGTAAATAATGGTTTGCCTGAAGGTGTTATCGTAAATACATTAACGTCGGTCGGAAGCATTGTTTTCGCCGGTACTAACAATAACGGAATTTACACAAGCTCAAACAGTGGCGCAAACTGGATTTCGGCAAATAATGGTCTTCCTATGGCTATTATTAGAGCTTTTGCTGTGGTAGGGACGAATATATTTGCGGGAACTTACCAGCAGGGTATATTTCTAAGCACGGATTACGGCGGACAATGGATTCCGGTGAATAACGGTTTTAACGGCACACCATCGATCTCTTCCTTTGCGGTAGTCGGTACAAACGTTTTTGTGGGTACATATACGAACGGCGTATATTTAACTACCGATTATGGTACAACATGGAACCAAATAAATGAGGGGGGTTTGAGTAATACCTATATACCCGCATTAACAACAAATACCGATTATATTTTTGCAGGTGTGTATCCTGCCGGCGTATGGCGCAGGCCGCTATCGGAATTAATCGGTGTCCAAAAAATCTCAGAATCCGTTCCGCAAGATTTTGCATTATATCAAAATTATCCCAATCCCTTCAACCCTTCAACTAAAATAAGGTTTGAAATCCCCCTTAATAAAGGGGGTGGCTTTAGCCGGGGGTTGTTTACCAGATTAACCATCTACGACCTCCTCGGCCGTGAAGTTGCAACCCTTGTAAACCAACAGCTGAAATCCGGCACATACGAAGTGGAATTTAATGGAACAAATTATCCCAGCGGCGTGTATTTTTATAGATTGACAACAAATGATTTTATTGCCACCAAAAAGTTGGTTTTGGTAAAATAAAATTACCTTATTATGTAATCAAGGACGTTCTGTTGAACGTCCTTTTTTTATTTATTACCCCTGACTATCGCAGTTATACCTTGATTATTGCCTTGATTTATGCAGATTGATGTAGTATATTTGTATTCGTTGTTCTTTGAAATTTAAATAACACAAGCTTGAGACAAGCTAAGTATACAAGCTAATCTATCCATTTATTGCGATTCCGGGCTGTTTTAGAAGCCTGAACAAGCTAGCTTGTGTGTGTGTGGGAACCCCTCAATATTCAATTATCAATTTTCAATTAAAAACGAAGAATTTTAACTTGTCTCCCCTTTACGAAAGGGGAGAAACGGCAGCCAGCCCGTCTTTGTGCGGGAAGCCGAGAGGGGTTCATTACTAAATAATTATTACTTAACTAACCCAAAAGTGGCGATTCTGAGCGTTCTTATTACTTAGCATTACTTAAGTAATGGGATGGGGTACCTTATGAACATATAATTGAAAAAACAGGGATTTAATTAATTTATTAATTTCTCTGGTTTTTAGGAATAAAAAAAAAGACTGACCTTCATTTTCCAAAGTCAGTCCCTGATGAAAATCAATTATAGTCTGTGTTCTCTCAGAGTCTCCCGCAGGGGACTCTGAGAAATGAATTGTTTAATCGTCACCCAAGGATTGAAGGTAATGTTCTGTATCTATTGCAGCCATGCATCCTGTTCCGGCGGCAGTTACTGCCTGTCTGTAAATGTGGTCCTGTGCGTCTCCGCAGGCAAAAACGCCCGGGATATTTGTTTCTGTACTGGACTTTTTGGTTTTTATGTATCCGTTATCGAGCAGGTCGATCTGTCCTTTGAATATATCGGTGTTCGGTTTGTGTCCTATACCCAGGAATATTCCTTCACACTCGAAAAGGAATTTTTCGCCTGTCTTAACGTTCTTTAACATAGCGCCTGTTACGGTTTTCTTGCCGTTCTCCTCAATACCGATAACTTCGTCCAAAACCGTATCGAGCAGGAATTTTATCTTCGGGTTTTTCTTTGCACGTTCGACCATGATCCTGGATGCGCGGAACTCATCACGTCTGTGAACGATGGTGACTTCTTTACCGAACTTTGAGAGGTAGGTTGCTTCTTCCATTGCTGTATCACCGCCGCCTATTACAATTATTCTCTGGTCCTTAAAAAAGAACCCGTCGCAGGTGGCACAGGCAGAAACGCCGTAACCCATATAATGCGTTTCGGAAGGAAGTCCGAGAAGTTTTGCCGATGCTCCGGTAGCGATTATTACCGACTTAGCGAGATGTTCTTCGCTGTCTGTGTATATTTTGAAAGGGTGTGTTTTGAGATCAACTTTTTCCACTATCTTGAACTGGCAGTCCGCACCGAATCTCAGCGCCTGCCTTCTCATGATATCCATAAGCTCGGGTCCCATGATTCCTTTTTCGAACCCCGGGTAATTTTCAACTTCGGTTGTTATTGTCAGCTGTCCGCCCGGCTGGAGACCTTCGAAGACTATGGGATTCAGATTAGCTCTTGCGGAATAAAGAGCTGCGGTCAGACCGGCAGGTCCTGAGCCGATGATAATTACGTTGTTCACGTTCTTGTCCTGTTTCATTAAGATGATTAATTGTTTTATTTATATTTTTCGATTTTGTACATAAGGTCTTTATTATCGGGGCTTTCCTGAAGCGACTGGTTCCAGTATTTGAGCGCATTATCTTTATCACCCATGCCGAGGTATACATCGCCGAGGTGCTCGAGGAGAGTTGCATTACTGCTTATCTTAACGGCTTTCTCGATATATTTTTTTGCGTTCTTATAATCTTTCATTTTGTAGTAGATCCATCCGTATGTGTCTAGGTAAGAGGCGTTGTCCGGTTCCTTTTCGATGGTTTTTCTGGACATTTCAAGTGCTTCCTGGAGCTTAACGCCGCGTTCGGATAGGTGGTAAGCATAATTGTTCAGAAGGAGAATATTATCGGGATAATATTTGAATGCCTGCTGGTAAAGATTATCGCATTCGTCATCCATCTTCAGGTCATCATAGATGATGCCGAGTGTGGAAATGGAATTAATGTCCTGCGGAGCGAGATTGAGCGCTTTTTCCAGATAAGGAAGGCTTTCTTTTTCTTTACCGAGCCTGTATAAAGTGTTCCCGGTGAGGAAGTTCAGCCTGAAGTCTTCGGTGAAAATGCCAACGCCTTTGCTGAAGATCCCGAGTGCATCGCTGAGCCGGTTCTGGTCGAGATAGAAAAATCCTGCTTCGACAAATGCTTCCGATGAAGTATCGGCTGCTTGCTCTAATATCTTTTTTATTTTTTGGTCGGCTATGCCAAAATTGTTCTCTCTGGCGTCGATGAAAGCAAGGTACATTTGAGGCATCCATTCATCTGGGTACGCAGTACTGAGGTTTTCCAGGATAGACTTAGCCACACCCAATGCAGTGGAATCGTCTTTGGATGCATCATAGAAGGCAACGGCAACGCTCATCTTAGACCCGAAATCGACCGAATCTTTATCGGTAAGCTTGCCGAATTCCTCGAACGCCTGGTCATTTCTTCCTGTCCTGAAATATATTTTTATTATTTCAGTTTGTACATCGCGGTTCTTTGGATTTTGTTTAAGTATATCCTTGTATATCCTCAGAGCATTATCATAATCGGGGATTTTCAAATATTCGTTGGCTATAGAATATTTCAGGTTAAGGTCTGTGGGGTTCAGAGTGAGGATCTTTTCCATTGCGGAGGCGGCATTAGCGTAGTCTTTGTAGCCCTCGTATATTGTAACCATCCTCTCGAGCACGGTTTCGTCATACTCATAATCTTCTGTGATCTTTTCGTAGTATTTGATCGCCTCGGAGGGTTGTTTTTCGGCTTCATATACTCTGCCGATATTGTAAAGGGTATTAATGTCATCGGGTTTCTTATCCGAGACCATTTTAAGGTATTTCATGGCGTTGGGATAGTCTTCCAGAATGATATAAATATCGGCGAGATTATCCGCATAGTCGACGTTATTCTGGTCTAACCTGAACGCCTGCAGTCCGTTCTCGAGAGCTTTCTCAAACTGCGATACGTTGTAGTAAAGCTTTGATAAAGTGTAATATATGCCTGGGGCTTTTTCAATTTGCAATGCTTCATTGTAAAGGCGGATTGCAGCCAGATAATTATCCTGAAGCTCGTAGCTCTTTCCCTGAATAAAAAGATCGAGTGCTTTCGGGTCGGCGGGTTTTTCCTGTGCGATGAGCAAACCGCAGGTAAATCCGAATATTATAATATATTTAAGAAAAAATTTCATTGTAATTTCAAATATAATTTTATTCCATTTTAATAACAAAGTAAAAACCTTTATCTATGCAATTTAGTGAATGGGTATGCATTATGAAAAGATAATATATTATATTTACCCGGGAAAGATAACCGATCCGGGGAAATATACTTAAATAAATTGATACGACGGGTTAAAATGATTAATTTATAATAATCTAATCCCATAATTTATGAAAAAGTTATTTACAACCGAAAAATTAAGCTCTTTATTTTTCTATTTCTCCATCCTCATCTTCATCATCGGGTTTAACTTTACCGATAGCCCGCCTTCATTCGGCTGGTACCAGCAGTTTATGCCGAATTTGAATAATCAACTGATATCAGATATTTTCTTTCTTGACAGCTTATCTGGTTGGGCAGTGACTAATGATAATACACCGCAGGACACAGGTTATATATTAAAGACTACAAACGGGGGAGACAACTGGACAATTAAGTATCAGGATAAACGGGATTTTAGCAGAATAATGTTTATAAATTCCAACACTGGATTTACTTGTGGTGGAACAGGTAGTGGGACCAGTTATCTTTATAAAAGTACCAATGGCGGAGATAATTGGTACACACTACCAGTGCTAGGAAATAACTTTTACACAGATATGAGTGTATTAAACAATGACACAATTTGGTTGGTTGATCCTGACGGATTACTTGGCGGTGTATTTTTCACCAGCAACGGCGGGCAGAACTGGATACAGCAGATGTATCTGGTATCCAATAACCCCAACAAGATATATATGTTCAACCGGAATATCGGGTTTATTTCGACATCTGGAGCGCAGATATATAAGACAACAAATAGCGGGGTGAACTGGACACTTAAGCAAAGCAATGAAGTTTTTACGGATATGTTTTTTGCAGATAGTTTAACGGGCTGGAAAGCAGGTATAACTATGAAAAAGACAACTGATGGAGGGAATAATTGGTCATTACAAGTGCTACCGCACGGCGGATTAATATCTATGTTCGGGAGCATGCAAAGATTTAAAAATATAAATCGTGATACAATTTGGGGGGTTGGCGGCTATTTAGATTACGGTGGCGGTAGGGAAAGAGCAATAATTTACAGAACAATAAATGGAGGAGCAAATTGGGAATTTCAGTTACCCGACACGGCATTTGGAATACCAAACCTAACATTTATTAACTTTGTGGATAGATTAAGAGGCTGGGCTTATAGCTCTTATTTTTCACAACCGGTTGGTGGTATTATTTCAAGTGGCGTAAGTACTATCTCAGGGGGTGATACAACAAATTACTCAGGTATCAAGAAAATAAGCAGTAATGAACCTTTGAATTTTATTCTATATCAAAATTATCCCAATCCCTTCAATCCTGTTACAAATATTAATTATAAAATATCGAAAACCTCAAATGTGTTATTGGAAGTATTCGATATTAACGGCAGGAGGTTGAAAATACTGGTAAAACAAAAACAAAGTGCCGGAGAATACACAGTTAAATTTGACGGTTCATCGGTGTCATCAGGGGTTTATTTTTACAGGTTACAAATAACAAATGAGAAAGGAGGAATTGAAGATGTAGAGACTAAAAAAGCTATTCTTGTAAAATGAGCAAAAACTTCAAGAAGGTATTTCAAGGGGCAAATTAACCTTATTGTAAATGCTGATTTTACAAACATAAAAAATTAAAGAAATGTTAAAAGAAATTAAATCCACTTTAAGCGTAAAAACAAGAACATTAATATCGTTAATACTGATATTATTGACAGTTTCGGCATTCATTTACAACCGTGCGTCAATCGAAACCGTTGTGCCTCCTCCTCAATCATTGCCGGCACCTGACCCCGTAACGGGCTTGCCAAATCAGTTCTTAATAGGAGTATTCAACGGGGGTTATATGCCGACCTGGAACCAGTTCCAGGAATTAAATATGAATATATGGCATCATTATCCTAATAATGTTACGTCAATACAAAATGATCAGGGCTGGACACGACACATAGCTCAGGACCTGCTCGGCAACGATATTAGTATGTACCGCACACGTGTTCAACAGCTTCTTGATACTAATCAGGACAACAATCTTTATACACTAATGAACCGCGTGAAGATAGATCAGCTTGGATACGGGTCAAGAAGCGATTACCAGTGCGAAAGCCGGAGCAATATTCTTAACAATGACCTTGATTTTTACTGCTATCAACAATCTGAAACAGGAACTGATTATCTATCAGACCCGCCGTACGGGCAGGATATAAGGGGTAAATACTGCGGTTATGTGAACCAGACAAATATGGGTTCGGGTTGGATGAATCAGGGTTATGTAGTTAAAACACTATATACAAACCGTGAGCAGGCAGATATGAACAGTATTTATTGGATAGCTGATAAGATTCATAAGTTTTTGATTAAACCGAGTATAAGGATTGATCCTAATATAAGTAATGATAAAAAAGTTTGTAGGGTTGAGATTTGGAGTTGGGATAATGTAAAATTAAGAGAAACTGATATCTACGCAAGTAATTTTAGAGATGCCCAACACCCTTATACTGGACAATATATAGAAAATTATTTTGGATTACAGGAACCATGGGATTTAAAATTCGGATATCCGAATCAACGGGGAACGGAACCCGGTGATGAAATTAATCCGGATCATATAGCGCCCGGTGACTGGACACAACAATGTAATATAGATTTCCGAGTCTGGTGGTATGGAGAGTGCGAGATGTGGATTGATTATGTGAGAGTGGATAATGATAAGGCAGACGAGTTGTTTAAAGGAGAGCATGACGATTGGCTTCAACAAGAAGCACAGCAGCTTGCCTGCTACAATAATTCACCGATAAAATTCTATCTTGAGGAATGGGAATTTAACCATCTGCCCTGCCTTGCTTATGTAAGCCGTAAGCTGAAAGAATATTCACAGCCATACGGAAGAAATATTAACCTTGCCGTAGCCTTGAATTATGCCTACATGATCTATCTTATCCCCGATAAATGGAACTATCCTCCTTCACCGCATGGCAAATACGGCTGGGATTTCGTTCTGAGATACCTGGTTGATTCGCTACAGTTAACACAGTTGATTTTGACCGATTATCCTTTAAATGGCTCCGGGTCCAGCTCCGGATATGGGAACCAGCCTCTTCCAATCGTATCCCACATTCCTGAAACTCTGCCTGTTACTAACGGAACCAGGATTATGGCTGATCCTTTGCCTATTGCGGAATATGAAAACTGGTTACAAAAAGATTTTGACAGGACCTTTGAACAATATCGGGATTCTTATACCTGCCTTGCAAAAATGTCCGATTATATATCAAAGCAGAGAGGTATCCCATATATTCATATGCTTCAAGCTCATGTTCTTGATTGGGGGCCCGGTAAATTAAAGTCTAGGGAACCTACTAATGAGGAAATAAAAATGATGGCTAATGTTGCGGTTTCATATGGTGCGAAAGGAATTATGTACTTTGATTATTTATCTTACGGCTGTGAAGCAGGAACTGGTGTCTGGGGGGCAGGCTTAGTAAATGTTGACCCAAATTTTGATTGTAACAATGCTTTTTACCTTAATTATAACGTAGTACCACGCCATGATAACGTTTACAAGCAGTACACACTTGGTATGCCGCCTTCAGACAAATATGGAACCATCGCAAGCATGAACGAAAAGCTAAAAAAATGGGGTACATATCTGATGAGCTTTGATAATGATAATAGGCATTCATATGTTTACCGGCTTGAGTCAGAACGTACTCAGATGTCTGCTGATCAATCATATATCCATGCATTAAGAACCTATAAGCCGGGGAATGAACAGTTAGATTGTTCACAGGATAATATGGGATTTCAAGATCCTGATGGTATGGTCTTCGATTGTCCTGATTCTACATATCTTCAGGTTGCAACATTCAGTAATGGCGGGCAAAATACAAATTATTTTATGGTAGTCAACCGCAGATGCTCACCCTATATAGATGAGAATAATGAAAATGATAGAGGAGGTGAACGTGATGTGCGTATTTTATTCTATCAGAATGATTCGCATTTTATCGGTCCTCAAGATTGGGAAATCGTTGATTTGTATAATAATTCAATAGTGGCTACATTTGATAAGAGTGTTTATGCTATGCAGGAACTCGGTAAATTTAAACCAGGTGAAGGAAAATTGTATAAAATTGTTCCTGTAACACAAGAAGGGGGGACGCTTGTTTCTGATGAAAATATTTCAAACGTTAATCTAACTTGCATGGGTAACGTTTACAACAACGGTTACAACATTACAATAGGAAGCGGTACAACTATACACTTTACCGACTCATCAACATTCATCATGAACGGCGGTACCATACAGATAGGTGACCCCAATTATGTCGGAACACCCAATATTAATCTCGGTGCCGCATCGGGAAATCACTGGAATGGACTGGAGTTTAACAATTGCACCGTAAAGATATATAACACAGCTTTTTCAGGCGTCTCGAACGATACCAGTTATGCAATAAACACAATCGATTGTCCTTTCGTTGATATACAGAAAAATACATTCAGCTGCGATGATAACTTCAAAGGAGCGGTTAACCTCACATATTATTCGATACCGAAGATAAATAATGCATACATCGGGGGAAATACAGTAAGTTTAAACAGCTCGGCTATCCCGGCTTTCAATATATTATCGTATGCAGGCATCACGGTACCGTTAATAGTTGAGAATAATACGCTCACCTCAAATTCCGCAACGGGTTCAACCGCAATAATGCTAAGCGGAATAACAGGCGGAGCGGTAAAGAATAATACGATAACGAACTATGAGAGATCGATAAACGCTCTTTCATCGTCTCTTGATATTTCTGGCAATACCGTCACAAGCGATGTCAGTTCTTCGAAATCCATATCGGGACTTTCAGGAACAGTGTTAAAAATGAACAATTCAGGTGATTTATTCTTAGGCGGACAGAATACGTTCACAAATGCAGGAAACAGTTCGATGAACCTGTACGTTGAGGATTCATATTTTCTTATAGATAACGGGGAAAACATATTCGATATAACGGACGGTCTGCCTTCGTATCATTTGAATGGATATTTCCCTGTATCTGACAGTATTGTAACAGATGCCCGTTTAAATTGCTTCAACATAAATTATTCGCCCTCAACTCCGCCTGTTCAGGATGTAACCTGGGGTGCGGGCGGTGATGAGGTAGTTTTCACATTTGAACCGTACCTGACGGGTTGTTCAACCGATGGAGGCGGGGATTTTGTAATCTATCTTGGCGGAGGGATTAATGATACAATATCCCAAAGAACAGGTGGGGGAGGAGAATCAAGTGCAATGGTTCTAACCCCAAAAGCCCTGTATGATTCCATCTGCATTCAAATGAGGTTCAGAAATTATGGGTATGTGAAGAATAGATGTATGGACTTGATTAATGCTTATCCCGACAGCATACAGAGTCTTAATGCCATTCCCAAACTCTACCTTTCCTCAACATCAAGCGATACATCACACAGTGGTATATCTGCACTGAAAACCTATTATGAGACTTTAATACTGAATAATCCGAATAACACGTCTCTGGTCAATAGGTGCAATTATTTCGTTCAAAAATGTAAGGTGAGACTGCGTCAGTATTCATCGGCATTGGCTGGATTCCAGCAGATAATAAACAATAATCCATACTCATACGAAGCACTCGTTGCTAAATGGGATTACATGGCAACTCACTTACTTGACAGTTTATCAGGAGGCGGTGAACCGGGTGACGGTGAAGGTCCTCATGATAAATTTACCAGAGAGCAGAGGAAAACCATTAATACATCAATTGGCACGGCACTGCTTGATTCCAAAATAAAGGAAGAGAAGAAAATTGAGATACTTTCTGTTCTTGCCAATACTGGCAACTCACTCGCAGCAGCAGAGCTAAAGGTAAAGAAAACGCTGAAAGAAGTATCCAAACCTCAATCTCCGCATACTATAATCGAACACATAAAGATAGTTAACAATGATATACAGAAAGTCTTCGGTAATCCCAATAGGAAAAGCAAGAATGAAAATAACCTGATACCGACGGAGTTCCGTTTATCGCAGAACTATCCGAACCCATTCAATCCTGTAACAAAAATTCAATATGACCTTCCGAAAGATGTAAAAGTAAAACTCATCATTTATGACATTCTAGGAAGAGAGGTGATAAGATTGGTTAATAATGAGTTTAAACAAGCAGGGCGCTACACAGTTGAGTTCAACGGTAATAATTATGCATCAGGGGTGTATTTCTACCGCATCGAAGCTGATAAGTTTGTTCAGAGCAAGAAAATGGTATTAGTGAAGTGATTGAATTCTTTTATTCATAATTCATTTTTAAGAATTAAGATATTTTCTTATTATAGTGTTAATAATAAAAATTAGAATCAACAGGTTTAGTTTTTTATAAATTAATAATATCATTCTTTAAATTATTATCATACTACAATGAATAAAGTAATTTTAATAGTGCTTTTTCTATCGATTTATTCTTCATATAGTTTTGACAATCCCGGCCCGAATGTTCCGAACAGAATTTATACGGTTAATATCGGCGGTATAGAAAAAACGGCGATCCCTGATGTTATGAACATGATCAACGTTGCTCAATTCGACGGACACGTATTCAGGAACGTAGCAATGAACGCGGATTCATTTCCGAACTTCTCGGGTTATCCGGTGCACCTGCAGTATTATTCGGCAGAAGGCGCGATATTCTGCAACATGGATTCGGACCCTGATCTCGAGATAGTCCTGAATTTAGGGCACTCAATTTACGCGCTGAAAAAAGACGGCTCTAATGTACCGGGCTGGCCCAAGACCGTTTCGGGGTATTTTAGGTTTGGGGTTGCTTTCGGTGATATAGACGGTGACGGGCAGGGAGAAGTGGTTGCTACTTCCGATAATCTTAGCGGCAACGGTTTCATTTATGCTTACAAAAAAGACGGAAGCTCGGTACCGGGATTTCCTGTGAACTCCGGCTATAACACAAGAACTCCGGTGCTCGCTGATGTTAACAATGACGGGAAAATGGAGATCATAGTGAATAAGACAATAGGCAGTGCAGGTCAGTTTTGTATCTATAAGGGAGACGGTACGGTTCTTCCCGGCTGGCCGAGACCCGTTTCTTCTTATCCTTCTTCGAGCTGTGCTGTCGGAGACATCGATGGGGACAGTCAGCCTGAGATAATAGCTGAATCGTATACTGCTATTTATGCATGGAAACCAAACGGTGATTCTCTGGCAGGTTTCCCGTTCTATCTGCCGAACAATAACACTCTTTCTTATTCATCCCCGGTGCTTGCTGATTTGAATAATGACGGAAAAAGAGAAATTATTTTCGGGACGCATGTTGGAGGAACAGGATTTGTTTTTGTCCTGAAATATGACGGTACAGTTATGACCGGCTGGCCCCAGCAAGTTGCTTCATGGGTCTATGGACCCCCTGCGGTCGGCTATATAGACGGTGATAACCAGCTTGATATAGCTGTGGGTGACCAGGTGTTAAGCTTAAATCCTTCGGATTGGCTATGGGCATGGAATAAAAATGGTGTGCTTCTATCAGGATTTCCGATAGGTCCTATAAATGCGATCAATGACCAGATACTGCTCGGAGATATCAATAATGATGATACGACAGAGCTTATTTTTGATGATAATACTACAGATGCGCACGGGCAGGGTAAATATCTTTGTTACAACGGTAACGGCAACCCGGTTTCGGGCTGGCCTATAATTACAACGGGCACTACATTCTTTAATACTCCCTGTGTTTTTGATATCGACCATAATAACATACTTGATATTACGGGGCAGGGGATAGAAAATATCAGCACGAACCCTTACACGAATGTCTATCTATGGAATACCGGTTATACATATGTAGCAAGTAAGATACAAATACCCATGTGGCAGTATAATACGAGGCATAATGGTGTATACGGTGATCTTGATCTGAATGGTATAAGTCCTGTGAGCGGAAATGTTCCGGATAAATTCAAGCTTCACCAGAATTATCCGAACCCGTTCAATCCTTCGACGATGATATCATATGACGTTTCCAAAACATCTCATGTAAAATTGATGGTGTTTGATGTACTTGGCAGAGAGCTTGAAACGCTCGTAGATGAATTAAAGCCGGCAGGGTCTTATAATGTTACATGGAATGCAAACCGTTATTCGAGCGGTCTATATTTCTGCAAGCTCGTTACGGATTCATATACCGGTATTATAAAAATGGTTTTGGTGAAATAGAGTATAACACCCGACCGCAGGATTACTCTTATAGCATATTATCGGTTACACACTTTACATGCGAAGATGTTTTGATCTGAATAGAAAACCCGTCGAATCTTTAAACGACGGGTTCTCATCTAAAGGAGAAAAAATAGTTATACGATAGATGTTATTGGATTTTTTAATAATTCAATCATTATTAGTTCAGTTGATATGCCAAAAAAAATTCAGTTATTTCCGAAAAACAGGGTTAAATTATGAATGTTGTGGATTTATTCGACAGTTTAGATAAGATTTTTAGGACTATTATTAACCTATCAATTTTCAAAAGAAACAGATCATACGAAAAAAGTTACGGTCTTCATTTCACGGGTTCAATTATCTGCGGAGAATTATTTTTCGGAGAATTGACCAGGGTCGAGACTTCGTACAGCTTCATTTCAGCATTTGGGTAGGGTTTTAGCAGCTGCAGTGCTGCTGGTTCGGGTATATTAGTATCAAGCCACATCTTGATCTTCTTTTTATCAAGTATACAGGGCATTCGGTCATGAATATCTTTTGTGAGTGAATTCGCTTCTGTAGTGATAATTGAAAAAGAATAGACTTCTTTTCCCTCGGTATTTTTCCAGGTTTCCCATATTCCTGCCATTGCAAAAGGTTTATCATTTTTCATCAGTATCCGGTATGGGATCTTTTTGGCACCCTTTTTCTCCCATTCAAAATAAGAATCCGCAAGTATTATGCATCTTCTTTTTTTGAATGCATTTTTGAACGCCGATTTTTCAGTGATTGTCTCCGATCGTGCATTTATTAATTTATAACCTATCGCAGGATCCTTAGCCCAGTACGGGATAAGTCCCCACCGGTAGAGAGAGATCTGCCGGGGAGCGGTATTTGTTATAACGAGCAGTTTTTGTCCCGGTGCTGCATTGTAGTTCGGGAAGAGCGTACCCTTCAGGTCTTCTTCCAGAAGGTCCGCTTCGAACTGCTCGATCAATTTTTCAATCGGTGTTATTATAGTAAATCGCCCGCACATATTTATTGAATAAAAAAAGTATAATTTTTGATAACAAAAATTTTTTCTATACGAAATCCTCCTCGCTCATTCTTATAAGCAGGGGAGGTCATAATTTTCAATTAATTCTTATCAATCTTATTTCTATATTTGCTGTATTAATGTCCAGAAAACATAATAAAGGTCAAGCTAAAACAACCCCTGCCCCTAAAAATAATAAATTATATAATTATATATTACTCTCTGCTTTTGCTCTGTTCATTATCCTGTTCACAACTTCGAAACTGACGAACGAGGACGATTATTTCTGGCATTTCGCAACGGGGAGATACATTGTCGAAACAGGTTCTATACCATCAAACGATGTCTTCAGCTTTTCCTCTGCGGGAACAAGGTGGCTCGTAACGGAATGGGGGTGGGATGTGATGACCTTTATTATATTCAAATATCTCGGTTATGCGGGTATCTCGATTCTCTGTACACTCACTTTTCTGATAATGTTCTTTGTCTATTATGTCCTGCTGAGGAGATTTGATGTGAGCGAGACGGTCATAATATTTTTCTTTATCCTTTTTCTTTTCGCTATCTTTGAGCGGCTTACTCCCAGACCTCATATTGTTACATACCTCTTCTTTGTTCTCCTGACCGGGATACTAATTAATTATAAATACTTCGGGAGGAAAAATTTAAAACAATTATATTTTATTCCTCTGATATTCCTTTTCTGGGCAAACATGCATATCGGGTGCATGATAGGAATTGCTATTTTCGGCTTGTATATACTCACGGAGTTAATAGTGTACTTTAGACCGGTTAAATTTTCGACCAAAGAATTACCGCCTTTCACAAAACTTGAATTGATAAGGCTCGGTATTGTCTTCTTCATCTCTATTCTTGCAATGTTTGTAAATCCTCACGGTATAATGACCTACGTTTATGCAGTGTCATCGCAGACCAATGCGAATATGCTTCATGAAGCTGTAATGGAATGGATATCCCCTTTCGACCCGAAAGCGCCCAAGGGCGACCCGCTGCGCGTGCCGCGTTTGAGGAAATGGATCAACCAGCTCTCCACAGCAGACGTAAAGAATCTGCCCGAGGGG